>CAYUDA010000069.1:0-7972 GCA_964443425.1 uncultured Acidimicrobiaceae bacterium | reverse complement strand
AGATCCTGTAGCGAGACGGCCGGGGAACCCCCCCGCCGGGCTTCCGGCGACGACTGGAGCCGGCGCCTCCCCTCAGGGCGTGGTCGAGATCGGCTCGTCGGCGACCACGAAGTGCTCCGGCGCCGGGACCTCGACCGTGCGGATCCGGTCGATGGCCCGCGCCTCCCAGGTCGCCGCCACCCCCACCACGCCGAGCACCACCCCGGCTCCGATCAACACCCGTTGCACGCCCCACACCGCCGCCAGCGACGGCACCACCGCCAGCGGCAGAAGCTCGCCTCCGTTCATGTGCACCTGCATGATGCCGGTGATGCGGCCCACCAGCTCCTCGGGCGAGTTGAGTTGGATGAGGGTGCGGAGCAGTGGGAAGAAGAGGCCGATGACGAACCCCCACACCACGGCCCCCATGACGACGACCGTCAGGGAGTCGGTCCCGACGTAGACCAGCACCCCGACCGCGTTGAGGGCGGTGAGCACGGTGACGCCGAGCGCCGAGGAGACCCGGCGCCCCAGCCGCGGCAACAGCATCGAGCCGGCAACGAGACCGACCCCGAACACGGTGTTGACCCAACCGAGGGTCTCGATCCTCACCCCGAGCACGTCCCGGTAGAACAGCGGCTCGAGGGCGGAGAAGCTGCCCATGGTGAACCAGAGGAGGGTGCCGAGGCCGAAGTAGAAACGGAGCTGCCGGCTGCGGTAGCTGAACCGGAACCCTTCCCGCATCTCGGTGAAGGCCGTCGTCCGCTCCGCCTGACGCAGCGTGCGAACCTGTACCGGGGCGACCAGCGCCACCGCCACCAGTGACGTCGCGGCGTCGACGACGAAGATCCAGTTCACGGTGGCGTAGCGGACGATGATCGCCCCCAGCGCCGGTCCCGCGATGAAGGCCGCCATGCCGACCGACTCGATGAAGGAGTTGATCTGGGTGAGACGTCGTTCGTCTTCGGTGAGGTAGGGAGCGAAGGCGGAGATGGCGGTGAACACCGGAGCCCCGGCGAGACCGAGCAGCGCCGCGAACAGCGACAGGGTCGTCATCGACCCGGCCGTCACCATCGCCAGCGTGGCGGGGACGAACAGCAGCTCCGACCCGATCAGCACCCGGCGGGGATCGTAACGATCGACGAGGACCCCGGCCATCGCGGTACCGACGATCGTCGCCACACTCATCGCGGCCATCAACACTGCGATCTGTCCGGCGGAGGCGTCGAGGTCGTAGGCCGCCTTGCCCCACACCCCGACGAAGAACGCAGCTTCCCCTCCGACTCGGGAAATGAAGCGGGCGGTGACGACGAGCGCGACGTTGCGGTCCCGGAGCATGGACGGCGGATGCTACGCCACCGCTCGTCAAAGACCGGCCCCGCTAGCCTGCGGCTCATGTACGACGATCTCCACACCGCCATCGATGCCGCCTTCCCCCGCCTCCGCCGCATCCTCGAGGACCTGGTGCGCATCCCCTCGGTGAGCGCCGCCGGCCACGACCCGGTCGAGGTGCGCCGCTCGGCGGAGTACACCGCGGCGAGGTATCGCGAAGCCGGCTTCCCCGAGGTGCGCCTCCTCGAAGTCGAGGACGCTCACCCGGCGGTGTTCGCCGAGATCCCGGCCCCCGAGGGGGCGCCGACCGTGCTGCTCTACGCCCACCACGACGTCCAGCCCTCCGGACCGATCGAGGAGTGGTCGACCCCGCCCTTCGAGCCGGTGGAGCGGGACGGGCGCCTCTACGGGCGGGGCACCTCGGACGACAAGGCCAACGTCGTCCTCCATCTCGGAGCGATCGGGGCCTTCGACGGCCATCCGCCGGTGGGGGTGAAGGTGCTGGTCGAAGGTGAGGAGGAGATCGGCTCACTCCACCTCGTCGATTTCCTGGAGGCCTACACCGAGCAGCTCTCCGCCGACGTCATCGTCATCGCCGATTGCGAGAACTGGCGGGTCGGGACCCCGGCGTTCACCATCTCGCTGCGCGGGCTCACCGACTGCATCGTCGAGGTCCGCACCCTGGAGACGGCAGTGCACAGCGGCATGTTCGGCGGCGTCTTCCCCGATGCCCTCACCGTGCTCGCCCGGCTGCTGGCAACCCTCCACGACGAGGCCGGCAACGTTGCGGTGCCGGGGCTGCAGAGCGGAGACGCCCCACCCCTCGACCTCACCGAGGAGGAGCTGCGGGGCCAGGCCGGGGTGCTTCCCTCCGTCGAGCAGATCGGCGAAGGCACCCTCACCGCCCGCATGTGGCGCAAGCCGGCGATCTCGGTGGTTGCGATCGACGCCCCGCCGATCCGGGAGGCGATCAACCAGCTCGTCCCGGTGGCCCGCGCCAAGGTGAGCATGCGCATCGCCCCCGGCGAGGATCCGAAACGCGCCCTCGACGCCCTCGTCGCCCACCTCGAGTTTCACGTGCCGTGGGGCGCCGAGGTCACCGTGACCCGGGGAGTGGAGGGCGAGGCCTTCGACCTCGACAGCACCGGCCCCGCCTACGACGCCTTCCGGGAGGCGTTCGCCGCGGCCTGGGGAGCCGAGCCGGTCGACATCGGCGTCGGCGGCTCGATCCCGTTCGTGGCGGCCTTCTCCCGCCTCTACCCCGACGCCTCGATCGTGCTCACCGGTGTCGCCGATCCGTTGAGCCGGGCCCACGGGCCGGACGAGAGCCAGGACCTCGACGAGCTGCGCCGCGGCATGCTGGCCGAGGCGATCGTGCTCCGGCTCCTCGCCGGCTGATCACCGCGGCCGGGCCGGCGGCACGATCGACCCCCGATCTTATGTCAACCGATCGTTATAATCTGAGCGCCGAGTTGACAAGTTCCCGAGAATGCGGGAATCTTCCTCCCGATTACAGCATTACCTCAGGGTAGGCGATGAAAGGACGACACTCGTGGTGAACCTCTCCACCGTGAGCCTCCCCGTGCTGCCGCTCCGCAATGGAGTGGTGTTCCCGCACATGGTGGTGACGGTGAGCATCGAAACGGAAGAGGCGCAGCGCGCCATCGCCGCCGCCGAGAACGCCGGTGGCCGGCTCGTCATGGTGCCTCGCATCGACGGCAGCTACTCGTCGGTGGGCACCATCGCCGAGATCCAGGAGATCAGCGACGACGACGAGACCCAAACGGTGCTCTTCGCCGGCGTCGCCCGCGCCCGGATCGGAACGGGGGCTGCGGGCAGCGACGACGTACTGTGGGTCGAGGCCAACCCGGTGCCCGAGGAAGAGGTCGACGAACGCACCACCCAGCTCGCCGCCGAGTATCGGGCCGTCATCACCGAGATCCTCGAACACCGCGGCATCGGCCGCATGGCGGATCGCATCCTCGACGTGAGCGATCCCGGCCAGCTCGCCGATCTCGCGGTGTACTCCCCCGACCTGTCCCTCGCCCAGAAGGTCGAGGTGCTCGAAACCATCGACGTCCAGGCGCGGCTCGAGAAGGTCGTCGGCTGGATGAACGAGGTGCTCGCCGAACTGTCGCTGCGCGACCAGATCCGGCGGGACGCCACCGAACGCATCGACAAGACCCAGCGCGAATACCTGCTGCGCCAGCAGATGGAGGCGATCAAGTCGGAGCTCGGTGACGGCGAAGCCAGCGTCGTCTCCGAGTACCGGACCCGCCTCGAGGAAGCCGACGTCCCCGAACCGGTGCACGAGGCCATCACCCGCGAGATCGACCGCCTGGAGCGGATGAGCGAGCAGAGCCCGGAACACGGCTGGATTCGCACCTGGCTCGACACCGTCTTCGACGTGCCCTGGTCGCAGCGAACCGAGGACCACCTCGACCTCACCGCGGCCCGGGAGGTGCTCGACGCCGACCACACCGGACTCGACGACGTCAAGGACCGCATCATCGAGCACTTGGCGGTGCGCAAACTGCGCTCCGAACGCGGAATGGACGCCGCCGGCGGCGGACGCGAGAGCGGCGCCATCGTGCTGCTGGTGGGCCCTCCCGGCGTCGGAAAGACGTCGCTCGGCGAGTCGATCGCCCGTGCCCTGGGACGCAACTTCGTGCGGGTGGCCCTCGGAGGCATCCGCGACGAGGCCGAGATCCGCGGTCATCGCCGCACCTACGTGGGCGCCCGGCCGGGCCGCATCGTGCGTGCCCTCACCGAGGCCGGCAGCATGAACCCGGTGTTCCTCCTCGACGAGATGGACAAGGTCGGCGCCGACTGGCGCGGCGATCCCTCCTCGGCCCTGCTCGAGGTGCTCGACCCTGCCCAGAACCACACCTTCCGCGACCACTACCTGGAGCTGGACCTCGACCTGTCGCAGGTCATGTTCGTGGCGACCGCCAACGTGATCGACACCATCCCGGCTCCCCTCCTCGACCGGACCGAGGTGATCCGGCTCGACGGCTACACCGACCGGGAGAAGCTCGACATCGCACGCGATCACCTGCTGCCCCGCCAGGTGGAACGGGCCGGCCTCGTCCCCGAGGAGATCGAGATCGACGACGACGCCCTCGCCGGCATCGTCGACGGCTACACCCGGGAAGCCGGGGTGCGTGGTCTGGAGCGCCAGCTCGGCAAGTTGATCCGCAAGGTCGTGACCAGGGTCGCCTCCGACCCGGCAACGGTGCCGGTGACCGTCACCAATGGCGACCTGCGCGAGCTGCTCGGCAAGCCGCCGGTGCATCACGACGAGGCGGCCGACCGCACCAGCGCCCCCGGCGTCGCCACCGGTCTCGCCGTGACCGGCGCCGGCGGCGACGTGCTGTTCATCGAGGCCACCGTGATGGACGGCGAGCAGGGCCTGACGATCACCGGCCAGCTCGGCGACGTGATGCGGGAGTCCGCCCAGATCGCCCTCTCCTACGTGCGTTCCCACGCCGCGGAGCTGGGGATCGATCCGGCGCTGCTGGAGAAGCGGTTCCACCTGCACGTCCCGGCCGGAGCGATCCCGAAGGACGGGCCGTCGGCCGGCATCACGATGGCGACCGCGCTGGTGAGCCTGCTCACCGGGCGCAAGGTCAAGGACACCATCGGCATGACCGGCGAGATGACGCTGCAAGGTCGAGTGTTGCCGATCGGCGGGGTGAAGCAGAAGGTGCTGGCCGCCCATCGGGCCGGGCTCGACGAGATCGTGCTGCCGCTGCGCAACGCCGACGACCTCGACGACGTGCCGGAGGACGTCAAGAACCAGGTGACGTTCCACACCTTCGGCGACATCCGCCAGGTCCTCGACGTCGCCATCGCCTGACGCAGAGCAGTCCCCCTGGGTCAGCCGTCCTCCTCGTTGCGTTCGACGTCGAGCGCGCCGTCGGCCCACCGGGCGCGGAACGATGAGGTGTGGCTGCCGTTGCTGAACTCGACCTCGACCTGCTGCGGCCCGGCGTCTTCGATCTCCATGTCGTAGCCGGCCAAGGGCGCCGCCCCGATGAGGTCGACCCGGTCCTGCTCGACGCTGATCCGCACCCAGCCTCCCACCAGGGAGTAGGACTGCTCGCCCGGCTCCACCGCCGCGACCGTCGTCGACGTCTCGGGAACGGTGGTGCTGGTGGTCGTCGTCGACGATGTCGTGGTCACGCCGGCGGCGACGGTGGTGGGAGGAGCCGTGGTGGTGGTCGAGGCCGGCATCGAGGTGGTCGTCACGGTCGCCGGCTCGGCGGCGGTGGTCGTGACCGGCCTGGTCGTGGTGACGGTACCGACCGGCGGGGCCGTCGTGGTGGTCGTCGTGGCAGCGAGCGCGCCGAGCGGCGCCGGGGTGTCGGCAACCTGCTGGCGCACGCTGGTGACGGCCTCGACTCCGACTGCGATCGATGCCAGCGTCGCCACCAGCCACAGTGAGATGAATCCGAGACGCTTGGCCACGACACCATCCTGCCCGATGGCTCAACGCCGAGGGCTAACCGGCGGTTAACCGGCGTTCAAATGCGGCGGAGGCGCCGTGGCCGGCTGCGGAGAACGGGTATCGTCGCCGCTATGGCCGCGGTACTGCTCATCGAAGACGACCAGCGGATCCGGCAGTCCCTCGCCCGGGCGCTGGCCGATCGGGGCCACCACATCGTCTCGGTCGCCACCGGCATGGCGGGGGTGGAGCAGGCGGTATCGGGCGAGGCCGATGTCGTCATCCTCGACCTCGGGCTCCCCGACCTCGACGGGCGCAAGGCGCTCCAGATGATCCGGGCGGTGAGCACGGTGCCGGTGATCGTCGCCACCGCCCGCGACGACGAGACCGAGATCGTCGGCGCCCTCAACGACGGGGCCGACGACTACGTCACCAAGCCGTACTCGGCCGAGCACCTCGAAGCCCGCATCGCGGCGGTGCTGCGCCGCACCACCGCCCCTGACGCCCCCACCGTCCTCACCGTCGGCGACCTCACCATCGATCTCGGCGCCCATGAGGCCCGGCTCGCGGGCATCGTCCTCGAACTCACCGCCAAGGAGTTCGACCTCCTCACCTACTTGGCGGCCCGTCCCGGCGTGATGGTCGGCAAGCGGGAGCTTCTCGCCGAAGTGTGGCGCCAACCATATGGAGGAGCAGACAAGACGATCGACGTCCATCTGTCGTGGCTCCGCAAGAAGCTCGGCGAGACCGCCGCCGAGCCCCGCTACCTGCACACCCGGCGCGGCGTCGGCGTCAAGCTGGTAGCCCCCGAGTCGTGAGACAGCGCCTCATCCTGCTTTCGGCGGCGGTGACGACGCTGGTGGTGCTGGCGTTCCTGATACCCCTCGCCGTCATGGTGCGCCAGCTCGCCGGTGACCGCGCCATCGCCGGGGCGGAACGCGACGCCGGCACCGTGGCCCGGGTGGTGAGCGCGGCGGAGTCCGAGCCGGCGATGCGGGCCACCTTCGCCGCTATCGGCGGCGAAGCGCTGAACGGCAACGCCGTCTCGCTGATCCTCCCCTCGGGGGAGGTGATCGGCGCGCCGGTGCTCCCCGACGAGAACCTGGAACGGGCCGCCAGCGGAGCGGCCTATCGCAGCTCGCTGGCAGGAGGCGAGGTCGTCTACGCCCCGTTCTACTCCTCGGGGGAGGTGGCGGTGGTGCGGGTCTTCGTCGAGCAGGAGCAGCTCAGTCGTGGCGTGGTGCATTCCTGGGTGACGCTCGGACTGCTCGCTTTCGCCCTCGTCATCGTCGCCATGGGCGTCGCCGCCGGCCTGGGCCGTTCGATGGTGGGGCCGGTCGAGGACCTGGCGGTCGCAGCCCGCGGGCTCGGCGAAGGGGACCTCACGGTGCGGGTCGATCCTGCGGGGCCGCCCGAGACCGCCGCGGTCGGCCTCGAGTTCAACCGGCTGGCGGAGCGCATCACCCACCTGCTCCAGAACGAGCGGGAGGCCGCCGCCGACCTGTCGCACCGGCTCCGGACCCCGCTGACCGCGGCCCGCCTCGACGCCGAGGCGCTGCCGCCCGGCTCGGGCCGCGACCGCCTGGTCGAGGATCTCGACGACCTGGAGCGGATGGTGGACTTCATCATCGAAGAGTCGCGCCGCTCGGGTCGCCAGGATGCCGCGCCGGCCACCGACTTGGTGTCGGTGGCGCGGGAGCGGTTCGAGTTCTGGCGGGCGCTCGGCGACGAGCAGGCCCGTCCCGGGGAGTTCTCCGTGACCGGCCCGTCCCATCTCTGGGTGCGCGCCCCCCGTGAGGACTTGGCGGCGGCACTCGACGCCCTGCTCGGAAACGTGTTCGCCCACACCCCGGAGGGAACGGCCTACCGGGTCGAGGTGGAGGGCTCAGGGCGGGACGCCCGCCTGGTGGTCGAGGACGACGGGCCCGGGTTCGGCGAGGGAGATCCGCTCCACCGCGGCACCAGCGGCGCCGGGTCAACCGGACTCGGTCTCGACATCGCCCGCCGCACCGCCGAAGCGGCAGGGGGCCGCGTCCTCGTCGGAGCGGGCTCGCGGAACGGCGCCCGGGTGGTCCTCGAGTTCGGGCGGGAAGAGCATCGACCGTGACGAGCGGCGACACGGACCCGGTACGGCGGCTCTTCGAGGCCATGGAGCGCCGGTGACGGTCCGTCAGTCGCGATCGCGCCGGCGGGAGCCGAACAGGGCTCGCAGCA
>CAYUDA010000068.1:3858-8075 GCA_964443425.1 uncultured Acidimicrobiaceae bacterium | reverse complement strand
GTGGGGGAGACCTCGAGTGGGAGCCACCCGAACCTCTCGTAGACGTCCTCGATCCAGGCGATGAGGCCGGCGGCGAGTCCGGAGTCTCCGACGGCGAGCGCGAGGCCGGCAACGGAGACGAGGACCTGGGCGATATCCACCTCGTCATCGGTAGGGACGGGCTGTATGGCGTCGCCGAGGTGCTGCGCCGCCGTGGCCACGTCACCCCAGGTGATCTCGATATTCGCCTGTTCCACCAAGGCTCCGGCGAGAGCGATGGGATCATCGACGGACCGGGCGAGACGCTCGGCGCGGTCGGCGTGTTCCCGGGCCGCCTCGGCATCGGCCCGGCGCCAGGCCGCGTGGGCACGCCAACGCTCCGCCTTCGAAACCTGCCGGGTGTGCCCGACGTCCTCCAGCAAGCCGACCGCCTCGGCGAGCAGGTCCTCTCCCTCCGCCGCATCCCCATTGAGAGATTCGTCGAGGCCCCGGAACAGGAGACATTGCCCGAGTTCGAGCCGGCAGTCGTCCATCTCGCGGTAGAGCGAGGCCGCCTCCTCCAACATCGCCGCGCCGTTCTCGAACCGGCGCTTCTGGTGGATGAGGCCACGGCCGTAGAGGGCGTCGGCGACAGCCTTGGTGTCGGCGGTGCGGCGCCCGATATCCAAGAGCGCGTGGTAGTGGCGGTCGGCGGCGTCGTAGTCGTGAACCGCCCAGGCGAGGAACCCGGAGACCCGATGGAGGCGAGCCCGGTCGGGATCCTCCAGCTGCTCGATGGGGACCTCGTCCAGCCAGGAACGGCCTTCCCACCCCAGAAAGCGCGAGTACCAGTAGCGCGAGAGGGCCTCGGCGACCTTGGTGAGCCCGCCGAAGTCACCTTCGGCCTTGAGATGAGACAGGGCGCTCCGGTAGTCGGGGATCTCGACGTCGAGCATGGCGAACGCCTCGGCCTGATCAGGGCGGGACGACGCCAAGGTCACCAAGTCGGCCGATTGAAGGTACGAGGTGGCATGACTCGCGGCCAGCTCGGGACGGCGGCTGGGTTCGAGACGCGCCCCGGCGAGCTGGCGGATCGGCTCCAACATCCGGTAGCGGGTCGTCCCACCGGACCACTCGACCGCCATGAGTGAGGCATCCACCAGCCGGGATACCGATCCGGCGGTGGAAAGAGCCTGGGCGGAAGGGGCACAGATCGACTGGGCGCGTTCGAGCGTGAACGGTGCGGCGAACACGGAGAGGGAGCACAGCAAGTCGTAGTCCTGCTCCGGGATCAACTGGGCACTCCACTCGAAGGCGGTGTCGAGGGCACTCTCTCCACGTACCTGCTGCAGGAGCCGACCGGTGTCTCGCAGCCCCAAGCTGGGGATCCATCTCGACACCAGCTCGATCCCGAGCGGGATACCACCCAGGTGGATGCACAACGAGCGCATGTCTTCGACAGCATCCGGGTTGGGTACGAAGGAACGGTCGACACCGCGGACCCGGTCGATGAGGAGGGCAATCGACTCCTCCGCTCCGGTGTCGAGCGGTTCGAGGCGATGGATCGATTCACCCGGGACCGACAGCGGGACGCGGCTCGTAGCGAGAACCCGCGATGCTCCTGGTTCCGCCATGAGGGCCGTCAACAGCCGGCGCACCGGCTCCTTCAGGTGCTCACAGTTGTCGAGGATCAGGAGGATCGGTCGGGAGCGGAGCGCTTCGGCGAGATGCTCCAAGGTATCGGTCTGCTCGCTGGCCCCGGTGGCCGAAACGACGGTGGCAGCCAGCGACCTCGAGCTGTCGGCGCCGGCCAATTCCGCCAGCCAGACACCACCCGGCCAGCTCTCCAGAAGCGCTCGGCCGACCTCGACGGCGAGGCGCGACTTGCCGAATCCGGGTCCACCGGTCACGGTAACGAGTCGGGTCTCGGCCAGACGCTTCAGGATCGTCTTCAAATCCTCGAGCCGGCCGATGAAGCTGGTGGTGGTCGCGGGGAGATTGTGGGGCGTAGCCAACGACGGCTGCGTTCCGAGCGTCGGGTCGTGAACCAAGATCCGCTCTTCCAGATCTCTGATGGTGTCGTTGGGTTCGATGCCCAGTGTCTCACCCAGCGCTCTGCGGAGGTCCCGGTATTCGCGCAGCGCCTCGCTCTGCCTGCCGGTGCGGTAGAGCGCCAGCATCATTTGTTCGCGGAACCTCTCGTGGAGGGGATGATCCCCGATCAGCTTCTTCAATCGTGGGATCGCCGGTTCGTTCTGGCCGAGGGCGAGCAGGGAGTCGATGTGCAGCTCGAAGAGCCCGGTGTGGGTCTCATCGAGGCGAACCACCTCGCCGAACGCGAACTCCTCGTCTGCCACCTCTCCGAAGGGGGTGCCACGCCACAGATCGAGAGCCTCCTCCGCCTGATCTCTGGCCCTGTCCCACTCTGTTCGACGCCCTGCCTCCCGTGCACCCTGCGCGAACGACTCGAAGTGGGCGCGGTCGTACCAGAACCGACCCTGGTCGAGCCGGTACCCGCTTCCGGTGGTCAGCACGACCTGGGGAAGGCGCTTGCGGAGACTCGAGATGTGCACATGGACCGAGGTGCGGGCACTCGGTGGCGCGTCGTCGCCCCACATCCGATGGATGATCGTGTCGGTGGAGAGCTCCGTGGTCGGGTCGAGGAGCAGGATGGACAGCAGACGCCTGGGGGCAGGGGGAAGGCGAACCTCGACGCCGTCGACTTCCACGGTCAGCGGTCCCAACACCCCGATCCGCGTCGACCGATGCGCCGGATCGCCCTCCACCTGCACGCCTCCACCTCTTAAGGGATCGTTTAGCAGTCGCCCGTACCTTAGGTGCCGACATGGATCGGCGAGAGAGAACAACGGGCGCGAACGCACGCCACCGGCACCTCCTGGCGGTGGCGTGGCTGACGATGGCGATGCTGGCCACGGCGTGCGGTAGTCCGTCCGGAGACGACGCGGCAGCCACGACCACCGTGGTGGCTGGCGGGGGGAACTTGGCGGATGCGGCCAGTGGGGTCTTCATGGTCCGTGTGCAGCATGAGGTCGACGAGGCAGCGGCCGATGAAGCGCTGGCGGTCCTCGCCGCCAACGGATTCGACGAGTTCACCAAGGAAGCTTCGGCTGGGGACGGGTTCGACGTGGTCGCTCAAGGGTTGACCGAGGACGGTGCCTCTGCCCTGGTGGTGCGCCTCACGACGGACCCGGATGTCTCCTACCTGGGTGTGATCTTCGAGGAGAGCTGACCCATTCCCGTCCCTTGGCGCCGTGCATGGTCGCCAGCTCGATGACATCCGGGCTGTCGCTTCCCACCGCCGCCGCCGTTCTCGCTTCGATCCTGGTCGCGAACGTGGCAAGGGGGGCGGGATGTCAGTGACTCTTAGATGGAAGTGACTGTCACTCGATCACCGGGTGCGGTAGTCTGAGACCGTGACGACCGACCAGATCCCGCTACGGCAGCGCAAGCAGGAACGGGCCAGGCACGCCATTCAGGATGCGGCCCTCGATCTGTTCGAGAAGCAGGGATTCGTCAACACCACCGTCGAGCAGATCGCGGCGGTTGCCGAGGTGTCGCCGAGCACCGTATACCGCTACTTCAAGACGAAACACGAGATCGTCTTCTGGGATCGGTGGGATCCGGTGATCGTGGCAGCGATCAAGAACCGGCCGCTCGACGAACAGCCAATCGACTCGCTCCGTGCCGCCATGGACGACCTCGGGCCTCGCATGGTTGCCCTCGAAGGGAACGTGACGCGTCGCCGCGCCGCGCTCATCTTCGGCGAGCCGGCGCTTCGTTCGCACATCGGTGACCAGATCGATGTCACTGTCGACTTGATCGTTCGCGTCTTCGCCGAACGCACCAAGCGCGACGAGCACGACCTCGAACTGCGGGTCGTGTCGTATGCCTCCATGTGGGCGCTCCTGGTCGCCTACACGACGTGGCTTCACGACGGCGGCGACCTCCTCGCTCTCGTCCAGCGTGCGATGTCGGTTCTCGCCTCGGGAGTCCGGCTCCCCAACTTCCCGGCGTGAACGCCTGACCTCCTCGCAGCTCCGCGGATGTTGTGCAGGAATCCGAACGAGCAGACAGTCCGGGAGGTCAGCATCCTCGGCGCGCAGGTCAGCACCGTGGCAACGGACCTGAACGTCGTCGGGGAGACCTTGCCGTCCGCAGGGCCCCGGATGCCCTCGCCTCGGCGAGCGGAGCCCTGGGTCACACCGGCCGAGATCCAGCGCCGAGATGGCGTCGCGGCC
>CAYUDA010000068.1:0-3758 GCA_964443425.1 uncultured Acidimicrobiaceae bacterium | reverse complement strand
CGGCAGGACCGAAGCGTCAGCCCGCGATCTGGCCCGCCCAGACGTAGAGGACGGGGTCACCATTGACGATCTCGAGGGTGCACCACCACTCGTACATCCCGGGTGGCGCGTTCGGGTCGAGCACGTAGGTCGTCAGGTAGGTGCCCTCGGGTCCTCGGTAACCCCATTCCCCTCCATCGCCCGAGGGGCCGAACGGGTCGGTGGGGTCGGTGGCCCCTCCGGTGGAGAGACCCGGGTTCGCCGCAAGCATCGCCGCGGCGGCGTCGACCCGGTGCAGCAGGGAAGCGAACGCGGCCCCGTTCCCTTCGATGGACGGAACGTCGGTCCAGACCCCGTCGACGAAGTGCCCGATGGGTTTGACGACCACGGTCAGGGAGTCGTCGAGAGGGACGATGCGCCCCACCGCGTTGGCCGGGTCCGGGTACACGTCGCCGGCCATGACATCAGGGGCGCACTGTTCGGGGTGCTCGGAGCAGGGGAGCCAGCGTCGGATCCCAAGCATCAGGCTATCCGGCGGCCCGTCCTGTCTCGTCACGGAGACGGAGTACGCCCCGTCCTCCGGGAATGGTCCCGACTCCGGGGGGAGCGCCGGCGACACCGGGGCGTTGTTGTTCATCCCGCAACACCCCTCGGTGGCGGGGGCGGTACGGTCCGTCGTGTGCCAGCCGCTGCCGGGGCCCGGTGACAGACCGGTGGGGAGTGGGTCGCCCCAGTAGGCGGTGACGTCGCCTGCCGGGTAGACCGTCTCGCACGGGATGCCGTTCTCGTCGGCGTCCATGCGGGCGGGCCGTCCCTCGATGTCCCAGTAGGCAACCGCCGCTGCGTAATCCCACCCGGCGTTGGCGAGGTCGCGGCAGAGGAGTCCCCATGCCAAGGCCTCCACGGCTGGCGTCTCTGGTGCCGGAAGCGCTGTCGTTGTTGTCGTCGTCGGATCTGCGGTGGTGACCATCGCAGTCGTGGCAGTCGTGGCAGTCGTGGCCGTCGTGGATGTCTCGGGCGGCGCTCCCGTCGTGGTTGCGCTGCCGGCTTCGCTGGCGCCGCACCCGGCCGCCAGCAGCACTGCCGAGACCAGCAACACCAGTCTGCGACCCATCGTGTCCCCTTCTGTGCAATGAGGCCGTCCAGCTCGAGCCGTCAGATGCGAGCAGCGCCATCCCGGTAGCCAGACGGATCGCATTGTGGCATATCAACGCCGCCGCTCGCGGCCGGGTTCCCAGGTCTCGCCGCAGCTCGAGGGGGCCGAAGTCGTGGTGCTCATGCCGGCCGGCCGCGCTCGGCGAGGGAGGGAGAACGACGTGACGGCGCGTGATGCTCGGCAGCGGCCGCCGGTATCCTGCCGACCGCTGTGACACTCCCCAACATCCTGGCCGGTGCTACCCCGTGCTTTTCGTTCGAGTTCTTCCCGCCGAAGGACGACGAAGGGGTGGAGCGCCTGCTGCGAACGGTCGCCGAGCTGCGACCCTACGAGCCTGGCTATGTGTCGGTCACGTACGGTGCGGGCGGTTCGTCGCGGCGGCTCACCGTCGATCTGGTGAAACGCATCAAGGAGGAGACCGGCATCGAGACGGTCGCCCATCTCACCTGTGTGGGGTCGTCACGCCATGAGATCGCCGGGGTCCTCGACGAGCTCGCCACCGGTGGGATCGAGAGCGTGCTGGCGCTTCGAGGCGACCCGCCGCGGGGGAAGACCGTTTTCACGCCGGCGGAGAACGGATTCCGCTACGCCACCGAGCTGGTTGGATTCATCGAAGCCAACTACCCGTTCTCGATCGCGGGTGCCTGCTACCCGGAGAAGCACCCCGAAGCACCCAGCATGGACGAGGACCTGGCGCACCTGCGGGAGAAGGTGGACGCCGGTGCCGAGGTGCTCGTGACCCAGCTCTTCTTCGACAACGCCGACTACTTCCGGTTCGTGGCGCGAGCGCGTGCCATCGGCATCGACGTCCCCATCGTCCCGGGTCTCATGCCCATCACGAACCTGTCGCAGATCAAGAGGTTCACCGCCACCTGTGGGGCGACGATTCCCACCGGTCTGCTCGCCGCCCTCGAAGCCACCGGCGGGGACCCGGATCGGGTGGTCGAGATCGGGGTGGCACACGCCGTCTCCCAGTCGGAGGGGCTGCTTGCCGGCGGAGCGCCCGGAATCCACTTCTTCACTCTCAACCGATCCAACGCCACCCGGCGGGTACTCGAGGCGATCCGGGAGGGGTGACGATTCCGCGCAGCCGGGGGACAGGCGCCTCTCGGTGCGGGCCGCGGTCAGGCTCCGATGGGCCCGTCGGCGACCTCGATGGATCCCACCAGGGCCTCGTTGAGGCCATCGATGTGGCCGGCCGGGATGCGGTACTCCTGTCGGGCCGGGTCGCCGGCGGTTTCGACGGGGTAGCGGTTGAGGAACTCGGTGCGGACATTGCACCGGATCACCGGGCGGCGCCGGTTCCCCACGTCGGCGAGGCGTCGAGCGTGGTCCCAGCCGAGCGTCAACGTGAGCACCGGCTGGTCCGGCCGTCGGGGGCCGAAGCGCCGCCATCCAGACTCTTCGATCACCAGGAGTTCGTCCGGGTCGACCGGATAGAACACGGTCATGGTGGGAAGCTGACGGATCTGAGCCTCGTACTGGAGCCGGGAGAACCGGAAGGGGCCGAGCGCCGGGTAGTCGTGCCGCACCTCGGTGGAGTCTGTCACCGCGGGGTCGGGGCAGCGCCGCTGCTCGAAGTCCCGCCATACCACGGCGTGGTCGGAGACCTCGATCTTGGCGAGCACCGGCCAGCGAATCTCCCCGTCACACAGCCGGCATCGCAGCAGGGCGGTCTTCACACCGCACACTTGCCACATCGCCTGGGGAGCGCCGAGCAGATGGTGACTGGGCCACAGCACCTCGGCGGGCCGCAGACCCGAGTAGGAGTCGGCGATCGAGTGATGCGCAACGGATGAACCCAGGGACTCCTCGGCGACGGTGACGAGGTCGACGAGATCGTCACCGTCGATCACGATGCGGACCTCGTCGTCGAGGTCCTCGCCGTTCCCCCACGGCTGGGGGCGAAGCACCAGCGTGTCCATCGTCGAGATCTCTGAGGTGCTGCTCACCCCGGCATTATCCCGCAACGGGCCCTTCAAGCGAAGGAGGCGAGGACTGAGCGCGACTCTCGAGGATGTTCGGCATCGGGCCGGGCCAGTCGAGTAACGTCGGCGCCACCGACGGAGGGCATCGATGGCACTCACCACTTGTCCGGAATGCGGCCATGAGGTCCCCAACGAGGCCGCCAGCTGCGCCAACTGCGGCCACCTGATAGCTCCCGAGACGTCCGTCCCGGCGACACCGGCGGTCGCTGCTCCCGAGACACCCGGGAGCGATCGGTCTTGGCCGACCGCCATGCTGGTGGGAGCAGCCGCCGTCATGGTTGGATCGTTCCTGCCGTGGGCGACGGTGTCGTTCTTCCTCGGGACGACCAACGTGGCCGGGACCGACGCCGACGGCGTCCTCACCCTGTTCATCGGAGCCGTGCTCGCCTTCGTGGCCTTCCGGGCCATCAACCCGGGCATCGGCCGGGGCGCGTCGATCTTGGCGGTGATCGCCGCGCTGATCCTGTTCGGAATCGCTCTCTACGACTTCATCGACATCCGGCGGGTCGCCTCCGACCTGGCCGACATCTCCGACGATGTCGCCCAGGCGTCCGTCGGGATCGGGCTGTGGATCGTGCTGGTGGGCAGCGGGGCGGCGGCAGCGGGGTCGATCGGGTTACTCCGGAAGCAGTGAC
>CAYUDA010000067.1:4841-8104 GCA_964443425.1 uncultured Acidimicrobiaceae bacterium | reverse complement strand
CTCCCCCATGAGATGCTGATGGCGGGCAAGATTCAGGAGGCGGCACGATGACCACCGTCGCCTCCGAGACCCCCGCCGACCTGGAACGCAAGCTCGACGCCCTCGCCGAGCAGGTGGCCTTCCTCACCGAGGAGATGCGGGAGCAGCGGCTGCGGCGCCAGTCGTGGGACGAGCTGCGGGCCGACGTGGCACCCCTCGCCGGCGAGGCGCTCGCCCTCGTCAACCGGGAGCTGGAGGACGTCCAGGACTTCGTCCGCCCCGAGGACCTGCTGCGGCTGCTGCGCGCCACGTTGCGCAACACCCACCGGCTCGAGGACATGTGGGGACGGTTCGAGAGCACGATGGACTTCATCGACGACGCCGGTTCCCTCACCGAGGAGGCGTTCCTCAAGCTGCTCACCGCCCTCGAGATGATGGAGCAGCGCGGCTACTTCGGCTTCACCGCCAGCGGCCTGGGCGTGCTCGACCGCATCGTCACCTCGTTCACCACCGAGGACGTCGACCAGCTCGGCGACAACGTCGTGCTCATCCTCAACACCGTCAAGGACATGACCCAACCCGAGGTGATGCGGATGCTGCAACGCACCGCCCGCGCCATGGAGGAGCAGGTCGACGAGGCCCCGACGCTGCGGCGGCTGTTCAAGCAGATGCGCGACCCCGAGGTGAAACGGGGTCTGGCCCGGTTGATGCGGGTCATGCGGTCGATCTCACCGACCGAGCCCGACGAGACCCATCCACCAGAAGAACCACACACATGAGGAGGCAGTGATGCCACAGATGACCATCGCCGGACACGAAGTCGCCGTCGACGACGAAGGCTTCATGACCGACTACGACCAGTGGAACGACGAGGTCGGCACCGCCTTGGCGGCTCAGATCGGGATCGAGATGACCGAAGACCATTGGCGGGCCGTCAAGTTCCTGCGGGAGGACTTCCGCGACCAGGGCGAGACCGCCACCATCCGGCGGGTCTCGACCGTCGGCGGGATCCCCACCAAGCAGCTCTTCCAACTCTTCCCCAAGAAGCCGGCCAAGAAGATGGCCTACATCGCCGGGCTCCCCAAGCCGGTCGGTTGCGTGTAGGTCCGCCGCCTCGAGCCCAAGGAGGTTCCCGACTCATGACCAGCCAGGACGACGCCCCGGTGATGGTGCCCGATTTCGGCGACGCCGACACCGACCGCAAGATCTGCTTCATCTGCTCCAAGGGAACGTTGGACATGGCCTACCCGGCCTTGATCATGGCCAACGGCGCCCTCGGCGAGGGGGTGGAAACCCACCTCTTCTTCACGTTCTGGGGCATGGACATGATCAACAAGAAGACCCAGGACAAGCTGAAGTTCACCATCCTCGGCAACCCGGCGACCCACATGCCGCAAGGCCTCGGTGGGGTTCCGGGCATGACGGCGATGGCGACCAGGATGATGCGCAAACAGATCGCCGGCATCGACGTGCCCGAGATCCCCGAGTTCCTCACGATGCTTCACGACATGGGTGCCCAGCTCTGGGCATGCAAGATGTCGGTCGACATGATGGATCTGAAGCGGGAGGACCTCATCGACGAGGTCGAGGACATCATCAACGTCGCCGACTTCATCGAGCTGTCCGAGGGCGCCCAGGTGATCTTCGTCTGAACATCCGTACCCACCGTGACCTACCGTGACGGGGGCGGGCACATGCCCGCCCCCGTGTGCAGAGGAGAGTCATGTCGCGCTACAGCTTCGGGATCACCGTCGACGAGCCGTTCCCGGCGGCCGTCGAGCATGTCACTGCCGCCCTCGCCGAGCAGGGCTTTGGGGTCTTGACCACGATCGACGTCCAGGCCACCCTCGCCGGCAAGCTCGGGGTGGAACGACCGCCCTACGTCATCTTGGGAGCCTGCAACCCGCCACTGGCCCACCGCGCCCTCCAAGCCGAGGCCGACGCCGGTGCCCTGCTCCCCTGCAACGTCTTCGTGCGCCAGGACGAGGACGGCGTGTACGTCGGGTTCATGGATCCCGAGGCGGTGCTCACCCTCGCCGACCACGAAGACATCGCCGAGCTGGCCGCCGAGGCGCGCCGACGCCTCAAACTGGCGCGAGACGCCCTCGCCGGCTGAGCCGGATCGCTGTCGCCTCGGCCGGCGGCCCGCTACCGTTCTCGGAGGCGAGTTCGGGAGACGGTCGCGGCCGGGACCACCGGTCGAGGAAAGTCCGGACTCCACAGGGCACGGTGCTGGGTAACACCCAGGCGGGGCGACCCGACGGAAAGTGCAACAGAGAGCAGACCGCCGATGGCCGGCAACGGCACAGGCAAGGGTGAAACGGTGGTGTAAGAGACCACCAGCGTCCCGGGTGACCGGGGCGGATCGGCAAACCCCACCCGGAGCAAGGCCGAGCAGGGACAGGGTGGCCCGCCCGTCACGTCCCAGGTGGGCCGCACGAGCCCGTGCAGCAATGCCGGGCCCAGATAGATGACCGTCCACGACAGAATCCGGCTTATCCCCGGACTCGCCCAACCGAACCACCCCGGGGCGGGAGCGGCGGCACCTCTCGGGTGAGGCTCAGCCGCCGCTCCATTCGGTGACGATGGCGTAGGCGCCGGAGGAGGCGGTCCCCTCCTCCGAGGTGGGACGGAGGCTGGCTAGGAAGGCGGCAGGCTCGCCGGAGCCGTCTCGCAACGTGATCAGTGCGATCCGGACCCGGATGTCGGTGCCGGAGGGGTGCAGATACCGCACCTGCACCTCGTCCGCTTCCCCCTCCGCCCGAGCGGCGGCGAGAGCCTGGTCCCACAAGGCGTGGTCGGCGGGGTGGGCGATCTCGTGGAGGGGGACTCCGATGATGCCGTCGAGGGGGCGTCCCAGCAGGTCGGCGATCTCCTCGCCGGCGTACAGCATCCGTCCCTCGGCGTCGAACACCGCGTGGCCCGGTGCCGGGGCGGTTGCCTCGTCCCGGGGCGGCGGGGGGGTGGCGGGTCCGACCCGCTGCACCGCATACCTGATCGCCGTCCCCAAGCTGTCGGCGGTGGCGGTGCCTTTGACCAAGAAGTCCTGTGCTCCGGCCTGGATCGCCATCACCGCCATCGCCTCGTCGTGGTGGGAGCTGAGCACGACGATGGGAAGTCCGGGAGCGGCCGCCACCAACGCCTCTACCGCTTCGAGGTTGCTGGCGTCGGGAAGCACCAGATCCAGCAGCACGCAGTCGGGCGGCGCGGCGCGAATCTCTTCGAGCGCACTCTCCAGCCGCTTGACATGGCGCAGCGGCACCCCCTGAGGCCAGATGTCGCCG
>CAYUDA010000067.1:0-4831 GCA_964443425.1 uncultured Acidimicrobiaceae bacterium | reverse complement strand
AGCGCGTGAGCCTGGGTCTGAAGCAGACGCAGGAAGAACCCTGGAATAACCCCGAAGAGGCGTACCCGGTCGGCAAGCGCGTGCGCGGCAAGGTCATGAGCCTGACCGACAACGGCGCAATCGTAGAACACGAGCCGGGCGTGGAGGGAGTTGTCCTCCACGAGGAGCAGGTCGGGGAGGCTACTCGCCGAACCCGCCACCGGGTCGTTCAGGGTCATGTCGGCCTCCGCGCCGTCGTGCGCCGTGCTCTCGATGCTTTCGGCGCGCCCGCCGACCCCCTTGAGAGAACCTTGCCGCCGGGCACCCGCGACGGACCGGTCGGGCCCGCCGCGGGATGGTCGGCGGGGCGGTCAGCTCCCGGATACGGCGTCAGCTTCGGCGACGGGCTTCTCGGCGGGTTCGAAGGGGTTTGCGACCTTGCCCTCGGTGGCCAGCCGGTACAGCAGCCATCCGAGCACGGCGCCGATCAACGGACCCACCATGTACACCCAGATGTCGTTGTAGCGGTTCCCGACGATGGCCGAGCCGAGCGTGCGGGCCGGGTTGACCGACGCCCCGCTCACCGGCAAGGCGGCGAGATGGATGGCGGTGAGGGTGAGGCCGATGGCGACGAACACCGAACCCTGGTATTGAGCGCTCCGGGTGACCTTGAGGATCACGCCAACGAAGACCGCGGTGAGCACGATCTCCACCAGGAAGGCGGTACCTGCCCCTACTCCCTGTCCGGGCACGGTGGCGGTGCTGGCGACCGCGTCCTGGGTCGCCGCCCACAAGATGGCGAGGCCGGCGAGCACCGCCCCCGCGATCTGGGCGACGACGTATTGGATGAACGTCAGCGGATCGATGCGGTGATCGAGCAGTGCCCCGAAGCTCACCGCAGGATTGAAGTGCCCACCGGAGACTTCGCCGAAGGCGTAGAGACCGGCCAGCATGGCGAACCCGAACCCGAACGCGATCGCCACGATCCCGCCGCCGCCCAGGATGGTCATGCCCCCGATGAACAGGAGGATGAACGCGCCGAGGAACTCGGCGAGCAACGCCCGAACATTGTCCTTCATCGTGCCGTCTCCTTCTCTCGACTCCGCCAGGCGCGGCTTCGGCATCGGCCGCGATGGCCCCTGCAGCGGTGACCGTAGCGCACCGACCGAACCCTATGCTGACTGGTCGAGGATTGGAGGCCCATGACCCGGTTCGCCTACTTCTGTGGCCACGAGCAGTGGCAGCCCGAAGTGCTCGTCCGCCATGCCGTGCTCGCCGAGCAGGCCGGCTTCGACGCCCTCGTCGTGTCCGAACATTTCCTTCCATGGGTGGACGACACCTCGGCCTCCGGTTACGCCTTCTCGACCATCGGCGCCATGGCCCAGGCCACCGAGCGCGTCGAGATCGTCACCGGGGTGGTCACTCCCCTCTTCCGCTACCACCCGGCGGTGGTGGCGCAGGCGGCGGCCACCCTCGACCGGCTCTCCGGGGGACGTTTCCACCTCGGGGTCGGCACCGGGGAGAACCTCAACGAGGGACCGCTGGGATACCCCTTCCCGGCGTATGCCGAACGGGCGGCCCGCATGACGGAGGCGCTCCAGATCATGCGCCGGCTCCTCGACGGCGAGACCCTCGACTTCGAGGGCGAGTACTACCGCACCCAGCGAGCTCATCTCTACAGCCCTCCGGTGGGGCCGGTGCCGATCTGGCTCGCCGCCGGCGGTCCCAAGTCGGCGGCGCTGGCAGCACGGCTGGCCGAGGGCATCATCACCAGCGTCAAGGTGCCGGCCGCCACCCGGGAGCGTGTCATCGAACCGGCACGGGCGGCCGCCGCCGCGGCCGAACGGGCCATGCCGCGGATCCTCGCCACTCGCTGGACGGTCCACGCCACCTCCGACGACGACGCCTGGCAGGCGCTGTCGGCGTGGCGGGGACTGCGGGCGCCGGGCCGCCTCGAGGCGATGGATCCCGCCGTGTTGCGGGAGCGGGCCGACGCGATGCCGCGGGAGGAGATCCTCGGCCAGTACACCCTGGTCGCCTCGGCCGACGACTACGTCGACGCCTACCTGCCCCTGGTCCGCGAGGTGGCCGCCGACGTGGTGACGATCCAGACGACCTCCACCGACCAGGAATCCACCATCGCCCTGCTCGGCCGCGACGTCCTGCCACGCCTCCGCGCCGCCGGCTAGCCGACCCGGGCGGCGGTCAGGGCTCGGGGTGTTGGGCGAGGAGCTGGACGATGTATTCGATGTCGAAGACGAGTTCGCGGTTGGAGGGGTCCTGGTCGAGTGCGGCGCTCAACCCGGGCACCACCGCCGTCTCGTAGGCGGCGGCAACGGTGTCCCCACCGCTGCCCTCGAGACCGGCCGGGAGGTCGTCGGCGATCGTGGAGGAGAGCCCGGGACCGACCGTGGCGGCCATGTCGACCCGCCAGGTGCCGTCGTCACGGCGGCGGGCGATGACCTCGCCGCTGCCCTCCCCGGCCTCGATCGTCACCGCGGCGAAGGTGACCCCCTCGATGTCGAACTCGGTCGCCTCTCCCTCCGTCACCGACCCCAGCGGCAGCTTGCGGAACGCCGCGAAGGACTCGATGAACGACGACCAGTAGGAGGCGGCGAGATCGGCGGGGATGCCGTCGGCGAGCAAGGTCGCGAGCTGGTCGGGGTCGAGGCTGTTCTCGACGGCGACTACCACCGCGAGCCCTGCCGGCTCGACGAGGGCGAGCGCCTCGACGTACCGAGCGGCGGCGAGGGCGTCGATCCACTGCCGCACCGCCGCCACCGGATCGGTCGCCGTGACCGCAACCGTGGTGTCGACTTCCCCCCCGCCGGAGCAGGCGGCGACCATCGCGGCGAGCAGGACGAAGGTGGCGATGCGCCGCATCGGGCCAGGGTAGAGCGCGGACCGCACCGGTCCGCCGCGGGGTGTCCCCGGCCTACACTCGCCGGGTGTCCTCCTCGGTGCTTCGCCCCGCTGCGCTCGGCCTCGCCGCGGGTTTCGTCAGTGGGCTGTTCGGCGTCGGCGGCGGGGTGATCGTGGTCCCCGGCCTCACCTTGTGGCTCGGCCTGAGCATCCATCGAGCGTCCGCCACCTCGGTGGCCGCCATGGTCGTGTCGGCGACGGCGGCGGTGCTGATGTTCGGGGTGGGGGGCGCCGTCGACTGGCATGCCGCCGCCCTCATCATCGTCGGCGGCAGCGTCGGGGCCGCCGTCGGGGCCCGGGCGATGGGGTGGATCCCGGAACGGTGGCTCACCCGACTCTTCGCCACGGTCATGCTCGTCGCCTCGGTGAGGTTGATGCTGCAATGACGGTGGCAGGTCTCATCGCGCTCGGACTGGTCACCGGCGCCTTCGCCGCGGCCCTCGGGGTCGGCGGCGGGGTGATCTTCGTGCCCGCCCTCGTCGTGATCTTCGAGTACACCCAGCACACCGCCCAGGGCACCTCACTGGCGGTGATCGTCCCCACCGCCATCGTCGGCGCCGCCGTCCACGCCGGAGCCCGCCGGGTGGAGTGGAGGCTGGCGTCGTGGATCGCGGTCGGGGGCATCGCCGGGGCGGTCGCCGGCTCGGCGCTCGCCCTCGCCCTCGACGGGCGCCTGCTGCGCCGCCTCTTCGCCGCGCTGTTGCTGGTCATGGCGGCCCGGATGCTGCTTCGGAGCCGCCGGACCGGCACCTCGGGCTGATTCAGGGCCTGATCGGCACGTCGATCCTCCCGGTGGCGACGAAGGCGGTGCGCCGGGCCGGATCCGCCATCTGCCCTGCCCGCCACAGGTAGGCGAGGTAGAGCACTCCCACGGCCTCCCCCGCCCACATCACCGGATTGGTGAACAGGTCCCGCAGGTACCCACCGACGGTGGAGGCCGCATCCGCGGTGAACGACCACCCCAGCAACGGCCACCACAGCGTCGCCGGGTCGGCCCACATCGCATCGAGGAAGAGGTGGAGGAGCAGCCCGATCGCCAGCGGCATCCACCGCTTGCGGGGCCGGCCCCGCCGGGTCGCCAACAGCACCCCGGTCATCACCACGGCGGCGAACGGGAGGCTGTGGGTGACGAGCCGGACGGTGTGGAGGTGGCGATACCACAGCAGCCCGATCGGGGTGTCGACCAGGTCGGGAAGAATCGCCCCCAGCATGAGGAAGCGCAGGTCCATCCGCTCGTCTCGGAACGTGTAGCGGGTGATGGCGGTGGTGGCGCCGAGGTGCCAGAACAGCATCGGATCAGCCCGCGGCGGGGCGGATCACAGCACCAGGATCCGCCGGCAGTGGATGCATCGCGGCGGATCGGTCTTGCGGGCCTCGAGCTGTTCGGCGGCGGTGAGGCGGAGGTGGCAGCCGCCGCAGGTTCCCTCGGCGAGACGGCCCACCGCGACGCCGTCCTTGCTGGCCCGAAGCTGGTCGTACAGCTCGAGCAGCTCGGGATCGATGAGCGCGATGATCTCCGCCTTGCGCGCCTCCTTGCGGGCGAGACGGGCGTCGATCTCCCGCCACGCCTCCTCGATGACGGTCTCGTGGCCGGCTTTGATGGTGCGAGCGGCGGCGAGGGACTCGGTCAGCTCGGCGACGCTCGCCTCCTGACGTTCCCGGCGCTCCATCAGCGCCAGGATCTCCTCTTCCTGCTCCTTCTGCTTGCGCTCGAGCATCTCGACCTCACGTCGCAGGTAGTCGGCGTCGCGGGCGCTCATGCCCCCGGCGAAGAGGCGGTTCTGCTCGGCGGCCAGCTTCGATTCGGAGATCTCGAGCTCGCCGTTGGTTCGGTCCAGCGCCAGGGTGGTCTCCCGCAGTTCGGCGCGAGCTCCGTTCAGCTCGTGCTCCAGCGCGGTGGCGTGCTCGTGGGCGAGGCGGAAATGCTCGA
>CAYUDA010000066.1:0-8123 GCA_964443425.1 uncultured Acidimicrobiaceae bacterium | reverse complement strand
TTGGAGTCCACCAACGCCATCAAGGTCGGGATCATCTACCGCACCGCCGCGGTCACCCCGGTGGGCGCCCCGGTCGCCGACGACGATGCCATCTTCGCCGAGGACCGGCCCCCGGTGGCCCAGACCTTCCAGGCCGGCGACGAGGTGTTCACCGTCGTCGTCAACCACTTCAAGTCGAAGGGGAGCACCGGCGCCACCGGCGCCGATCTCGACCAGAACGACGGCCAGGGCGCCTACAACGACCGGCGCACCCAGCAGGCCCTCGCCCTGATCGACTTCGTGGCGACCCTGCAGACGCTCTCCGGTGACCCGGACGTGCTCGCGGTCGGGGACTTCAACTCGTACGCCATGGAGGACCCGATCGAGACGCTGCGGGGTTCCCTTACCGACTTGGCCGACGTCTACATCCCGGTCGACGGCCAGTACTCGTACCTGTACTACGGCATGTCGGGGCTGCTCGACCACGCCTTCGCCAGCGACTCGCTGGCGACCAAGGTCACCGGGGCCGCCCTGTGGCACATCAACGCCGACGAGCCGACCCTCTTCGACTACAACACCGAGTACAACCCGGCCGGCCTCTACGCCGCGAACCCGTACCGGTCGTCCGACCACGACCCGCTGCTGATCGGCATCGACCTCGCCGAGATCACCCCGATCCCGGAGATCCAGGGCTCCGGCCAGTTCTCGCCGTACGACGGCCAGGTGGTCACCACCACCGGTGTCGTCACCGCGGTGAGCGCCGACGGCCGCGACATGTGGATCCAGGACCCGGCCGGTGACGGCAACCCTGCCACCTCGGACGGGATCATGGTCGACGACCGCAACACCCTGCCGGTTGCTCCGGTGGTGGGCGATCTGGTGCAGGTGACGGCGACGGTGCAGGAGTTGCAGTTCGGCAACGCCCTGCCTCTGACGCAGCTCAACAACCCGGTCGGCGCCAGCTTCCAGATCCTCTCCAGCGACAACGCGCTGCCGGATCCGGTGAAGCTCACCGACCTGCCCAACGTGAGCATGGCCGACGGCATCGCCTTCTGGGAGCCGTTGGAGGGCATGCTGGTCTCGGTGCGGCGTGCCACCGTGGTGGCGCCCACCAGCGCGTACGGTGAGTTCGCCATGCTCACCTGGTGGGACGCCCGCGGCAACTCCGGCTTCTCCCGCTGGGCCAATCAGATCCTGTTGCGTGCGCTGTGGGGCGGCAACGTCGATTACAACCCGGAGCGGATCGTGGTCGACGACTCGACACTCGACAGTGCCATCGAGGTGCGCCCCGGTGACTCGGTGCACAGCCTCACCGGCGTGGTCGACTACACCTTCGGTGTCTACAAGCTGCAGCCGACGGCGTTCGACGTCGATGCCGCCGACCTTCCCACCGGGACGGTGTCCCGTCGCAGTGGCTCGAGCGGCGACGTCACGATCACGACCTTCAACGTGGAGAACCTCTTCGACCTCGTCGACAACCCCGACAAGGACGACGCCGGCAGCACACCGACGGCAGCGGAGCTGGACACGAAGCTCACCAAGCTCAGCCTGGCGATCCAGGACGAGCTGCGGCTGCCCGCCGTGCTCGTGGTCCAGGAAGTCGAGAACACCGCCATCCTGCAGGAGCTGGGCGACCGGGTGAACGCCGCCGCCGGCACCTCGTACGTGGCGACCTCGTTCGAGACGAGCGACGTGCGCGGCATCGAGGTCGGCTTCCTGTGGGACGCCGACCGTGTCGACCTGCTCGATGCCTACCAGCTCAGCGGGCCCGACGTGGAGGCGGCCTTCGGGCCGTCGAGCGCCAGCCCGGGGCGTGAGCCTCTCGTCGGGGTGTTCGAGATCGACGGCCGTGAGGTCACCATCGTCGGGAACCACTTCAAGTCGAAGAGCGGCGACGATCCCCTCTACGGCGTGAACTGGCCGCCGGTGCGGGTGACCGAGGAGCAGCGCAAGGCGCAGGCCCACGTGGTCCGCGACTTCGTCAACTCGCTCTTCGCCGCCGACCGGCACGCCCTCGTCATGGTCGCCGGGGACCTCAACGACTTCTCGTTCGCCGAACCGGGCGAGGGCCCCGACCACCCGGTGGCGATCCTGCGAGGGACCTTCGGCGAGGTGCGGCTCTCCGACCTGGTGGACAAGGAAGGGTCACAGGAGCGGTTCACCTACGTCTACGACGGCAACAGCCAGGTGCTCGACCACATGCTGGTGAGCCCCGAGCTGCTGAAACTGCTCGCCGGCACCGACATCCTCCACTTCAACGCCTCCTACCCGGCGTCGGTGGCGTCGGATCCCTCGACCGCGATCCGGTCCTCGGATCACGACCCGATCGAGGGCCGGTTCAAGCTCCGCCGCTTCCACTTCCCGTGGTGGTGGTGGTGGCTCTGACCTGAGGCGGCGGCCGCCGAACAGACCGCGACGCGAGGCCGACGAGCTGCGCTCCGGGTGAGCCGCGGCGGCCGACCGGGCTCTCGGGTTGGCTATTTCACGACGAAGGCGAGCTTGACGGTCGCTCGGTACTGGGTGACCTTGCCGTCGCTCACCTTGGCGCTGAACGCCTCGACCTCGACGCCGGTGATGCCGTTGATGCTCTCGGCCGCCTTGGCCACCGCGAGCTGCACGGCGTGCTCGAAACCTTCGTCGGAGACCCCGATCACCTCGATGACCTTGATGGCTCCGCGCTCGATGTGGTCGTTGCTGGCGATGATGCCTCCCCGGTTCGTCGCCCCGATGCTACCGCCCGGCGGCGAGGGGTTACGCTGGAGCCGGTGACCCCCGACTTCAGTTTCACGGCGCGTCGAGGGGGGCTGCCGCTGCCGGTGGCGGGGGTGTTCGCCCTCGTCTACCCGGCCGCGATCACGATCCTCTCGATCAGCGTCAGCTTCCGCCAGGTGGGCGACATGAGCGACCTGGCGTCGTCGCTGCTCGCCGCCATGCTGTTCCTCGTCGCTGCTCCGACCGCCTGGATCTTCGCCATCGACTTCATCGACGTGAACCGTCTCGTCGTGATCCTGGTCGGGATCGTCACCTCCTACCCGCTGTGGTTCCTCGCCGGGACCCGGCTCGCCCTCTTCGCCGCCACCTGGGCGGGATGGCTGCGCCGTTACATCGTGCTCTGCCTCGCCTGGACGTCGGCCAACGTCGTGGTGCTGCTACTGATCGGCCAGCTCACCGGTTGAGCCGCACTGGCAGGCCGGATTCGGCGGGTCGCTATCATCTTCGAGACGAATCGCTCATCGAGAGCGGCGGAGGGACAGGCCCTGTGAAGCCGCGGCAACCGGCGGATCCGCACGGTGCCAATGCCTGACCGATGAGTCGCCGCCGGCGGTCTCCCGCTTCCGGCGCTCTTCGCGAGCGTTTCGAGGAAGAACGAGGAGGACGCGTGGACGATCTCGACCCCGCCTGTTGTCACCGCTCCCACCGGGAACGTGCCCGGTGAGCGGCTACCTCGACGCGATCGGGCGCGGCCTCGTCATCTTCGACGGGGCGACCGGCACCTCGCTGCAGCGGGCCGGCCTCGACGCCGACGACTTCGGCGGCCCCGACCTCGATGGGTGCAACGAGATCCTCAACGTGACCCGTCCCGACGTCGTCGCCGCCCTGCACCGATCCTTCCTCGACGTCGGGGTCGATGTGGTCGAGACCAACACCTTCGGCGGGTTCGCGATCCCGCTCGGCGAGTACGGGCTGGCCGATCGCACCTACGAGCTGGCGGCCGCCTCGGCGGCGATCGCCCGCGGCGTCGTCGACGAGTACGTCGCCGGCGACGGCCGGGAGCGCTGGGTGGCCGGCTCGATCGGCCCCGGCAACAAGTTCCCGACCCTGGGCCAGATCACCTACCGGAAACTGCTGGACGCCTACGAGATCGAAGCGGCCGGCCTTCTCGACGGCGGCGCCGACCTGCTCATCATCGAGACCATGTTCGACCTGCTGGCGGCGAAGGCGGCCGTCAACGGGGCGCGGGTCGCCATGCGGCACGCCGGCCGCGACGTCCCCCTCCAGGTGCAGGTCACCATCGAGCTGTCGGGGCGCATGATCGCCGGAACCGAGATCGGGGCCGCCCTCACCTCCCTCGACGGGCTCCGGCCGGACGTCGTCGGGCTCAACTGCGCCACCGGGCCCGAGGAGATGTACGAACCGCTGCGTCACCTCACCAGCCACGCCCGGATGCCGGTTTCGGTCATCCCCAACGCCGGCCTCCCCAAGGTGGTCGACGGCGAGATGGTCTACGACCTCGGGGGAGAGGAGTTCGCCGAGCACCTCGCCCGCTTCGTCACCGAACTCGGGGTCGGTGTCATCGGGGGCTGCTGCGGCACCACGCCGGATCACATGGCGACCATCGTGGAGCGCTGCCGCCCGCTGGCACCCCGGCCGCGGGAGCCCCGCCACGTCCCGGCGGCCGCCTCCATCTACAGCCAGGTGCCATTCGCCCAGGAGACCTCGATTCTCTACATCGGGGAGCGCACCAACGCCAACGGCTCGAAGGCGTTCCGGGAGGCGATGCTCGCCGGAGACCACGAGGCCTGTGTCGCCGTCGGGCGCCAGCAGGTGGCCGAATCGGCCCATCTCGTCGACCTTTGCGTCGACTACGTCGGGCGCGACGGCGCCGCCGACATGGACGCCCTGGCGGCGCGGTTCGCCACCGAGGTGGCCGCCCCGCTGGTGCTCGACTCGACCGAGCCGGAGGTGATGCGGGTCGCTCTGGAGCACCTCGGCGGTCGGTCGGTGCTCAACTCCGCCAACCTGGAGGACGGCGACGGCGAGGGGTCCCGGGTCGACCGGGTGTTCCGGCTCGCCCGCGAGCACGGCGCCGCGGTGATCTGCCTCCTCATCGACGAGGAGGGCCAGGCCCGCGACGTCGAGTGGAAGCTACGGGTGGCGCACCGCCTCCACGACCTGGCGGTGGGTCGCTACGGTCTCGAGCCGAGCGACCTGCTGTTCGACCCGCTCACCTTCCCGCTCTCCACCGGTGGCGACGACCTGCGGGGCGATGCCATGGAGACGATGGCGGCGATCCGGCGCATCAAGTCCGAGCTACCGGGGGTGGCGACGGTGCTCGGCATCTCCAACGTCTCGTTCGGTCTCAAGCCGGCGGCGCGGCGCATCCTCAACTCGGTGTTCCTCCACGAATGCGTCGCCGCCGGGCTCGACGCCGCCATCGTGCATGCCGGCAGGTTGCTTCCCCTCAACCAGATCGACCGCGAGCACTACGACCTCTGCCTCGACCTGATCCACGATCGGCGCCGGCCAGGCTACGACCCGTTGGAGGCGCTGCTGGGCGCCTTCTCCGACCTGGCCACGATCGAGGACCTGCGGGAAGACCGGTCCGGCTGGCCGGTGGAGCGGCGCCTCGAGCAACGCATCGTCGACGGCGACAGGATCGGGTTGGAGGACGACCTGGAGGAGGCGCTGACCGCCGGCGGCACCCCGCTCGGCATCCTCAACGACGTCCTCCTGGCCGGGATGAGGACGGTCGGCGACCTCTTCGCCTCCGGTGAGATGCAGCTCCCCTTCGTGCTGCGGTCGGCCGAGACGATGAAGGCCGCCGTCGCCTACCTCGAGCCGTTGATGGAGAAGACCGACGTCACCGGGCGAGGCTCGATCGTGCTCGCCACGGTCCGCGGCGACGTCCACGACATCGGCAAGAACCTGGTCGACATCATCCTCACCAACAACGGGTTCCGGGTCCACAACCTCGGGATCAAGGTGGGGATCAACGAGATGATCGAGGCATTCGAGGCGGAGGGGGCCGACGCCATCGGGATGAGCGGGCTGCTGGTGAAGAGCACCCTGGTGATGCGGGACAACCTCGAGGAGCTGGAGCGCCGCGGTCTTGGCCACGTACCGGTGCTGCTGGGCGGGGCGGCCCTCACCCGCGGCTACGTCGAGGACGACCTCCGCGCCCGCTACGCGGGGCGGCTGTACTACGGCAAGGACGCCTTCGCCGGTCTCGACGCCATGCGTCACCTCACCGGCGACGGCCCGGCCCCGGCCTCGAGGGAGCGGATCCGGGTGCCGCGTGAGCCCGCCGCCCCGGCGCCGCAGATTCCCATCCCGGCCCGGGCTCCCTCGGTGATGGAGGCGGAGGTGCCGGCACCGCCGTTCCTGGGAAGGCGGGTCGTGAAGGGCCTCTCCCTCGACGAGATCGCCGGGTTCGTCAACGAGACCGCCCTGTTCCGCAACCAGTGGCAGTTCCGTCCGGAGCGGGGCGAGACCGACGGCGATTTCCGGGAGCGGCTCCGGATCGTGCTGCGCGACCAGCTGGCGCTGGCCCGCACCGCCGACCTGCTCGTGCCCCAGGTGGTGTACGGCTACTTCCCTGCCAACGGCGACGGTGACGACCTCGTGATCTGGGAGGACGAGGAGCGGGGCGCGGTGCGGGCCCGCCTCTCCTTCCCCCGCCAGGAGCAGGAGCCGTGGCTGTGCATCGCCGACTTCTTCCGGCCGGTCACGGGACCGGTCGACGTCGCCGCCTTCCACATCGTGACGATGGGCTCCCGCATCTCGGAGCGCACCGCAGAGATGTTCGCCGCCGACCGTTACCAGGACTACCTGCTGCTGCACGGCCTCGGGGTGGAGATGACCGAGGCCCTCGCCGAGTACTGGCACGCCCGCATCCGCCACGAGTGGGGCTTCGGCGACGAGGACGCCCCCACCGTCCAGGGCCTCTTCCGTCAGAGGTTCCGGGGGGGCCGTTACTCCTGGGGATACCCGGCCTGTCCCGACCTGGAGGACAACTCCACCGTGGCCGGCCTGCTGGAAGCGGACGCCCTCGGCATCGAGGTCGGCGCCCACACCGGGTACCAGTACCATCCGGAGCAGACGACCTCGGCCCTCATCTGCCACCACCCCCAGGCGAAGTACTTCATCGCACGCAAGCCGAAGGACGTGCGGGACGCCCACCAAGCCGCCACGTGAGGCATCCCGGTGGTGCGGCGGGCAGCCCCCCTCAGTCGAGCACCTCGGCCCGGAACAGCTCGTCGTGCACCCGGATGGCATAGCGGTCCGTCATGCCGGCCACGTAGTCGAGCACCTGGGTGAGGGGCGGCGCCTCGTTGTGGCGGTAGGTCGGGGGGATCTCCCCGGGATGGGCCAGGAAGTAGTCGACCAGCTCGTGGATCATGGCGGTGACCCGGTGCCGCTGTGGCTCGGTGCCCGGCCTCAGGTAGACCCGCTCGAACATGAACCCCCGCAGCTCGTTCATGACCTCGAGCACGACCGGGTCCATGGCGACGGTCCCCACCCGGAGCGACTCGTCGACCACTGCGGCGATCATGGCCGCGATCCAACGGCTCCCCGGCTCGCCGAAGGTGGCGCGGGACCGGGCCGGGAGGTCCTGCGGCGTGATCACCTCGGCGCGGATGGCGTCCTCGACGTCGTGGGAGAGGTAGGCGATGCGGTCGGCGAAACGGCACACCGTCCCCTCCAGGGTGTCGGGAGGCTCGGGGACCTTCCAGGAGTGGGCCCGGATCCCGTCGAGCACCTCCCAGCTCAGGTTGGCCGGCTCCAGCACCTCGAAGATCCGTACCCCCTGCTCGGAGTGGAGCCATGCGCCGTCGACGTAGTCGCTGAGGGCATCCTCCCCGGTGTGGCCGAAGGGGGAGTGGCCGACATCGTGGCCGAGGCAGATCGCCTCGGCCAGCGTCTCGTTGAGGGAGAGGGAGCGGGCGATGGAGCGGCCGATCTGGGTCACCTGAAGGGTGTGGGTGAGCCGGGTGACGAAGTGGTCCCCCTCGGGGTTGATGAACACCTGGGTCTTGTGCTTGAGGCGGCGGAACGCCTTGGCGTGGAGGATGCGGTCCCGGTCCCGCTCGAAGCACGTCCGGTACTCGTCGGGCTCCTCGGGCCTGGCACGGCCTCGCGACTCGGCCGAGAAGGTGGCGTCTGGCGCCAGCAGCTCCCGTTCCTGGAACTCGCGAGCCTCCCGGGTCAGGCGGCGCATCGTGATCAGAGCACGCCGACGGCGGCCGGTTCCTCGAACAGCTCGGTCGGTCCCTCTTCGCCCGCCTTGCCGGTGATGATGCGGCGCCGGATCATCGACGACACCGTGTCGATGATCAGCACGACACAGATGGTCACCAGGAGCACCGTTCCGGCGGCCCGGAAGTTGCGGAAGCGGAGCTGGCTCACCAGCTCGGCCCCGACGC
>CAYUDA010000065.1:0-8198 GCA_964443425.1 uncultured Acidimicrobiaceae bacterium | reverse complement strand
TCGCCTGGTACCTGGAGGACGTGCCCGGCGCCATGCTCCGCCTCGGCGGGGCGCTGCCCGACCGCAGGGTCGACCTCCACTCGGCAACCTTCGACATCGACGAGTCCGCCATCGAAGCCGGGATCCTGGTCGGGGCGGAGTCGCTGCTCCGCCTCCTCGAACAGCACGCCTGAGGCGCCGGACCTCACTCGATGACGAGCAGGCCCTGGTCCTCGAGGGCCGCCCGCAACGTCTCGGACTCGCCGGGTCGCACCGAGATGGTGAGCACACCGCCACCGCCGTAAGGGGCGTGGCGCAGCTGGAGGTCCCGCACGTCGACGGCGGAGGACTCGAGGGCGCGGCCCATCTTGGCGAGTTCCCCCGGCTGGTCGGCGAGGGCGACCCGCACCGCCACCACCGCAGGCGCCAGGCCCCGACGTAGCTGCCGGGCCGCCGTCAGGACCTCCGCCACGGTGGCGAGGTCGCTCTCCTCCACCGCGGCGGTGAACCGGTCGAGCCGGTCGCGGAAGTCCCGCACCGTGTCCACCACCGGGCCCCGGTTGGCGTCGAGGAGCTGCACCCAGGTGGCGGGATCGGAGGCGGCGACCCTGGTGAGGTCCCGGAAGCTGCCGGCGGCGAGTTCCGCCACCGAAGTCCGGTCGGCCGCCTCGGTGGCGAGGGTGGCGGCCAGCACCTGCGGCAGGTGGCTGATGACGGCGACGGCATCGTCGTGCTCGGCGGCGGTCATCCGCCGCGGCAGACCCCCGAGTTCCACAACGATCGCCTCGACCTCGTCGAGGTCGGCAGGGTCTGCCCCGTCGGTGACCACCACCCACACGGCGCCGCGGAAGAGGCCGGGCGAGGCCGCGGACGGGCCGGTCACCTCCCGCCCCGCCATGGGGTGGGTCCCGACGAAACGGGGAAGCCGGTTCGCCGCCACCACCGGGACTTTCACCCCGGCGACGTCGACGACGAGGCCGCCGGCGGCGAGGGAGCCGACCTGCTCGATCACGGCGCGGGGTGGGCCGGCGAGCACGAGCAGATCGGGCACCGGCGACAGCAACCCCTCGATGCCCGCCTCGGCGTGGGCCACCGCTCCGACCGCCACCGCCTCCGCCAGCACGTCGGGGTCGGGATCCCACCCGGCGACGTCCCAGCCTGCCCTCGCCAACCCGAGGCCGACGGAGGAACCGATGAGGCCGGTGCCGACGATGCCGGCCCGTCTCACGGCCGGTGCTCCCTGTTCACCGCTCGTCACATCTCGACGCCCATGACGAGGGCGAGCGCCCGCACCTCGTGCATCAACTCGGCGAACTCAGTGGGGAGGATCGCCTGGGGACCGTCGACGAGGGCGGTCTCGGGAGCGGGGTGGACGTCGATCATGAAGCCGTCCGCCCCGGCCGCCACCGCGCTGCGGGCCAGCGGCGCCACCAACTGGCGCCGGCCGCCCGAGTGGGACGGGTCGACGATGACCGGGAGGTGAGAGAGGCCCTTGATGACCGGTACCGCCGAGATGTCGAGGGTGTTGCGGGTGGCGGTCTCGAAGGTGCGGATCCCCCGCTCGCAGAGCACCACCTCGTGGTTGCCCTCCTTGTAGATGTACTCGGCGGCGTTGAGCCATTCCTCCACGGTGGCGGTGAATCCCCGCTTCAGCATCACCGGCTTCGGCTGCCTGCCGAGTTCGGCGAGCAGGGTGAAGTTCGCCATGTTGCGGGTCCCGACCCGGATGAGGTCGGCATACTGGCTCACCAAGTCGACGTCACGGGGATCGACGACCTCGGCGATGAAGGGAAGGCCGAACTCCTCGCGGGCCTCCGCCAGCAGCTCCAGCCCCTTCTCGCCGAGGCCCTGGAACGCGTAGGGGGAGGTGCGGGGTTTGAAGGCGTCGCCGCGCAGCACCTTGGCGCCTGCCTTCGCCACCGCCTCGGCGGCGGCGAAGAGCTGCTCGCGAGACTCGACGGCGCAGGGCCCGGCGATGGCGACGAAGTGTCCGCCTCCCAGCGGCACCCCCCCGATGTCGATGATCGAGTCCTCCTGCTGGAAGTCACGGCTCACGAACTTGAACGGCTTGAGGACCGGGACCGCCCGCTCCACTCCGGGGAACGCCTCCCAGGGGAGCTGCTGGATCGTCTCGCGGTTGCCGACCGCCCCGATGACGGTGCGGAGGCGACCCCGCGAGATGTGCGCTTCGGCGCCGGCGTCCTCGAGGCGTTCGACAACTTGGCGTACGTCCTCGGGTGTGGCGTCTTTCGCCATCACAATGATCAACGAGTCATCCCCTTTGCCGTTCCCGAGCGGATTCACGTGATCCTTCCTGGTTCATGGTAGGAGCGTGCCCGTGACGATATCGACGCCGCCGGGAGAGGAGAAATCGGCCCCTCGCCCGGTCTCCGCCGGCGATGCCGGCCGCGGTCCTGATCGCGACGGGACATGGATCGTTAGGCTGAGCCGCCCATGCGACGAATCCTCGTGACCGGGGCCGGCACGTGGACCGGCGGCCGGCTCGTACAACGCCTCGAAGGCCGCCCCGACGTCCAGGTTCGGGCCGTGGACGAGGTGGAGCCGCGCCTCTCGTTCTCCTCTCCGTTCCGCCGCGTCGGCCTCGACCGTCCCGAGCTGGCCGGCTACCTGCTCGAGTCCGCTCCCGAGACCGTGATCCACGTGCTGGGAATCGACCGCGGCCGCGCGGTAGGACGGGCCCGCGCCCACGAGGAACTCGTCCTCGGCGCCCAGGCCTTCTTCGGGGCGATCGGGCGCTGCGACACGATCCGGCACGTCGTCGTCGCCTCCGACGTCGCCGTCTACGGCTCCGGGCCCCGCCACCCGTCCGTCTTCGGCGAGGAGGCGACCGGCCACGGCGGTCAGGGTCGCTACCGGCGGGACCTGCTCGACCTGGAGCAGTTCGTCGCCGAGATGGCCGAGCACCTGCCCACGGTGACCTTCACGGTGCTGCGGTTCGCCGGTCTTTTCGGGCCCAACGTCGACAATCCGTTGGGTCGCTACCTGCGGCTCGCGGTGGTTCCCACCCTGCTCGGATTCGACCCCCGTTTCCAGGTCGTTCACGACGAGGACGCGGTCGGCGCCCTCGCCCACGCCGTCGACCATCCGGTCCCGGGAACCTTCAACGTCGCCGCCCCGGGCCAGCTCTACCTTTCGCGCATCCTGCGTCTCGGCCGGCGCATCCCGCAGCCGCTGCCCCGGCGCGCCTTCGAGGCGGCGGTGCGGGGCCTGGCGCGGCGCGACCTCACGCTCCCCACCCACCTGGTGGGCCAGCTCCGGTACGGCATGGTGGTCGACACCACCCGGATGCGCCGCGACCTGGAATTCGCTCCGAGGCTGACGACCCGCAACGCGGTCCTCGCCGGGTACGGGCGGATCGAGGCGGAGGCCGTCACATGAGCCGGCGTCCGCTGGGGGACCTCACCAAGGCCGAGCTGATGGAACTGGCGCGGCAGCGGGCGATCCGGGGCCGCTCTCGCATGACGAAGGCCGAGCTGCTCGCCGCCCTCACCGAGGAGACCGGCCCGGAACCGGACGTCGAGGAGCCGGAGCGGGAGCAAGGCGGACGCCGGGCCGTCCTGGCGGAACGGCTCGCCCGCTTCGTCGACCTGGAGCGGCACTGCGTGTGGCGCAGCCTGGACGGTGACCCGTGCGGGCTTCCCGTGATCCGCGACGCCGACGCCTGCGGGCTGCACGGCGGCATCGACATCGGGCAGGTCGCGATGGCGGTGACGGGCCGCCTCGGCTTCGACACCTGGCCGGCGCTGCTCCGCCAGCTGCGGATGGCGACCTATGACTGCGACCCGGTTGGCCTCGACCCGGTGGTGGCGGAGATGGCATGGCACCTCCTCAATCTCCTGTACTTCGACTACTTCCACGTCGAGGTCGAAGGCATCGAGCACCTCCCGTTGCACGGTCCGACGCTGCTGGTGGCGAACCACGGCGGGGCAGCCCTCCCCTACGACGGCGCCATGCTGTCGCTTGCGGTCGCCAACGAGGCGGCGCGGCCTCGCCGGGTACGAGTGATGGGCACCGAGATCTTCAACATGCTCCCGGTCGTCTCCCACCTCTTCCGCAAGATCGGCGGCGCCTACGCCTCCCGCGACGACGCCTCGTTCCTGCTCTCCGCCGGCCAGCTCCTCGCCGTCTTCCCGGAAGGCGACCGGGGGTTCCAGAAGCCGCTGTCGGAGGCCTACCAGGTGCAGCGCTTCGGGCGGGGCGGGTTCATCACCATGGCGGAACAAAACAACGCCCCGGTCGTTCCCGTCGCCATCCTCGGCTCCGAGGAAGTGCATCCCGCCTGGTGGTCGTCCCGGACTCTGGCCCGCCTCGTCCGCCTCATCTGGCCCCAGCAGCGGGTGGAGACGATGGGAGTGTTCCTCAACCCGATCCCGCTTCCGGTGCGGTGGCGGATCAGGTTCCTGCCCCCGGTGTTCCCCGCCCATCCCGGCGAGGACCCCGACCCGCTCGAGATGTTGGAGCGCACCGAGCAGATCCGGGGAACGATCCAGGACGCCCTCGACCGCATGATCGCGACGCGAACATCGCTGTTCTGAGGCGCCGCGGCGGACCTGCGCCCCCGGCCGCGGTCGGCGAGTCGTTCGGTCATCGGGCCGCGTAGGAGCAAAGGTGGCCGGGCAGTAGGGTTGCCCGATCACAACCTCGAACCTCCCCGCAGCGCATGATCGCTCCACGACTCTGGACCGGCGCCACTCGGCGCCGTGGACGGATCGCGACGGGATCTCGTGAGCGGCGGCTGGGCGATGGAGGGAACCATCACCGCGGACGAGGCCCGCGAGGCGGTGCGGGACTTGGAATGGGCCCGCCGTGACAATCGGCGGCGCCAGATCGACATCTGGGAGGCGCTCTACCAGGCCTACATGGTCGGGTTCACCCTGATCGCGGTGACGGCGATGGCTTCTTCGTTGTTGCCCTCCCAGCCCGTCTCCGCTGCCACCACCACCTGGCTCACCGATCGGGGCTCGGCCCTGATCGGCCTGATCGTCGCCGCGGCGGCGATGACCGGCCTGCGGTCGGGAGCGAGGGGCGGTCCCCTGGCCTTCGACGCCCCGACCGTCGCCTACGTGCTGCAGTCCCCGGTCGATCGTGCTTTCGTCACCCGGCGCGCCGCCCTCGCGCAGCTGAGAACGGCAGTGCTGTGGGGAGCGCTCGGCGGTGCCGCCACCGGGCTGGCGCTCTCACAGGCGTTGCCCGGCTCGACGCTCGGGCTCGCCGCCGGCTTCACCGCTACCGGAGTCGCCGGCGGGGTGGCGTTGATCGGATGCGCCCTGGTCGCCAGTGGGCGGAGATGGCGGCTGGCGCTGGTCACCGTGGCCGGAGCCGCCGTCGTGGCATGGTCGACGATCGACCTGGTGGCGGCGACCCGCACCTCCCCGGCGACGTTCCTCGGCTCGGCCGCCCTGTGGGACGTCACCTCCCAAGGGAACGCCTTCGTGTTCCTGGCCTTCGCGGTCGTCGTCGCCGTGGCGGTGGTGGGCGTCGCCGTCTCCGGCGGAATCTCCCTCGAAGCGTCCCAGCGGCGGGCGGGCCTCGTCAGCCAGATCCGGTTCGCGCTCACCATGCAGGATCTGCGTACCGTGGTGCTCCTCCGCCGGAGGATGACCCAGTCGGGCTACCGCCGCGATCCCTGGCTCCCGGTGGGGCGCTCCACGGGCAACCAGGGTCCCATCTTCCGCCGGTCGCTCCAGAGCAACCTCCGGCTCCCGGCCGGATCGGTCGTCATGCTGGCGGTGCTGGCGGCCGCCGCCGGGATCAGCTTCGGCGCGGCGTCCCACGGGCCGGCGGTGCTCGCCCTGCTCCCCGGACTCTTCCTGTTCTTCGCCGCCTACGACCTGTTGGAGCCGCTGGCGCAGGAGGCCGACCATCCGACGAGGTGGATGGCCCATCCGGTCCGGCCCGGTGACGTCGTCCGCCGCCTCACCGCCGCCGGCGCCGGCGCCATGGTCGTCGTCGGGTTGCTGGCCGCTGCCGTCGCCGCCCCCCTCCTGTCGGATCAGGCCTCCCCGGCGACGCTGCTCACTCTCCCCCTCGGCGCGATCGGGGCCACCGTCGGCGCCGCGGTCGGCACGATGATGGGCAACGGCGGATCGGGTGCGCTGCAACCCATGCAGAGTGAGGTGTTCGGCGTCTACGTCGTCCTGCGGGTCGTCCTGCCGCTGCTGCCGGCCCTGATCCCGTTCGCCCCCGCGGCGGCCGCCCTCGCCACGCAAGGCAGCAGTGGGAGCGCCACCGCCTTCTCGTCGCTCGTCTACACGTTGGTTCCCGCCGAGATCGCCTGGCTGTGGCTCGGCTCGAAAGCGCCGGAGCCGGGATGAGCGATCCGCTGCTTCGCCTCGACGCCGTCGCCAAGGACTACGGCCAAGGCTTTGGGGTCCGGAACCTGAGCCTGGAGGTCACGGCCGGTGAGCTCGTGATGCTCATCGGCCACAACGGCTCCGGAAAGAGCACCCTGCTCGACCTCTGCGCCAGCCTGCTCGAACCCACCGAAGGCGAGGTCACCGTGGCCGGCCAGCCCGCCGAGAGCATCGCTGCCCGCGTGGCACGCAGCTACATCCCCGACAACCCGGTGCTGTACGACGACCTCACGGTGTGGGAGCACATCGCGTACATCGCCGGACTGCACGGGGCGCGTCGTTGGGAAGACACGGCGGAGCGTCTCCTGGAGACGTTCCGTCTCACCGACCGGGCCGACGATCTTCCCGCCACGTTCTCGCGGGGCATGCGGCAGAAGGTCTCCATCGTGATCGCCCTGGTGCGTCCCTTCTCGCTGCTGCTCGTCGACGAGCCGTTCCTCGGTCTCGACGCACCGGCCCAGGCAATCCTGGTCGACCTGCTGCGCGCCGAGGCAGACCGTGGCGCCGCCGTCCTCGTCTCGACCCACCAGCTCGACCTCGTGGCCGCCGCCACCAGATGCGTCGGTCTGCTGGACGGCGAGTTGGGCTACGACGGTCCTCCCGACGGCGACCTGATCGGGCGTTTCATCCACGGGTGAGTGGCGCCGCCGCCGTCCACCCGACCCCACGCTTGCTGTTGTTAGCGACGTGCGTTATATTGCAAGAGTGCGGCAACCACTGACAGACCTCGGGAGTTTCATCCGCCAGCAACGCGAGCGCAGCGCCATGTCGCTGCGGAAGCTCGCCGACACGGCGGGGATCTCGAATCCCTACCTCAGCCAGATCGAGCGCGGGCTCCGCAAACCCTCGGCGGAGATCCTCAAGTCGCTGGCGCGGGCCCTTTCGATCTCGGCCGAAACGCTCTACGAGCGCGCCGGCCTCCTCGACGGCGCCCGCGAGAAGCGGGACGTGCTCGAGGCGATTGCCGCCGACGACAAACTCTCGAGGGGCCAGAAGCAAGCGCTGACCGAGATTTACGCGAGTTTCGTCAGCGGTGAAGTACAGGAGACATGATGGATTCACAGAACCCGAAACAGCTCATGACGAAGGCCGCCTACGCCGCGGTCGGCGCTCCGGTCGTGATCGGGCGCCGCATCAAGGAGTTTGGTGTGAAGGTCGCCGATCAGACTCAGGTGCAGTACGAGGTCTTCGCCGACGAGGGCGCCAAGATGACCAAGCAGCTCCAGAAGCGCAACGTCGTCGAGGAACTCGAGCAGCGCATCCACCTCGACAAGGTCCAGGACCGCGTCGAGAAGCTGCGGGACCAGCTCGAGGGAACCCTGCACTCGTGGCGGGAGAGCTTCGCGCCGGCGCCGGAGCCCAAGCCGGCAGCCAAGAAGGCCCCGGCGGCCAAGAAGACGGCGGCGGCCAAGAAGACGGCGGTCTCCAAGAAGGCGCCAGCCGGTAAACCGAGCACGAAGTAACCTCCACACAGGTACCGGCTCGGAACTCCGGGCGGAGCCGCGCAGAGTGTCTGGCCTGGGATGTCGCGCCCGCGGCGGGCACGGCTGCACGAAGCTCTCCCTCCCTTCCTGCTTCGTGCCCTGAGCCAGCGAGAACCCCGGCACACCGTGCCGGGGTTCTCACGTGAAGGGGGTGGGGTCAGTGGCTCACGATGGGGTCGATCGTCTTGGCATGTTCGACCCACCGTTCCACCATCGACTCGGTGGGAAGCCGCCGCACCAGGCGCTTCTTGGCGTTCACGTCGACCATGGCACCGAGCAGGTTCTCGGGATTCCGGCGGCGCAGCTCCTTGACGGTGTCGACGCCGGCCGCCTCCAGCAGATCCGAGTATTCCTCACCGAC
>CAYUDA010000064.1:0-8215 GCA_964443425.1 uncultured Acidimicrobiaceae bacterium | reverse complement strand
CGGCGGCCGGGCCGAGCTGGTGGCCGAGGAGGCGGCCGACCTGCTGTACCACCTCTTGGTGCTGCTCGCCGAGCGGGGCCTCGACCCGGCCGACGTGGTCGAGGTGCTGCGTCGCCGGGCCCGTTGAGCGACGCCGGCCCGGGCCGCAGGGTCCCGTACACTCCCGGGATGCGCCTTCGCCTCGTCGTGCCGTTGCTGCTGGTCGTGACGGCGTGCTCCGCCCCTGCGGCGAGCCCGGAATCGGTTCCCGAGTTGCCGGTGGTGACCACCGCCGACGTCACCGCCCGCCTCGCCGCCTCCACCCACCCGGTGGTCCTCAACGTCTGGGCCTCGTGGTGCCTCCCGTGCCGCTCCGAAGCCCCCCTGCTGGAGCGGGCCGCCGCCGAGTACGCCACGACGGTCGACTTCGTCGGCCTCGACGTCCGCGACGACCAGGACGGCGCCCGCGGCTTCATCGCCGAGTTCTTCCCCGACGCCGCCATCACCCAGCTCCACGACCCCGGCGGCGACATCCCGGTGGCGCTGGGGGGATCGAGGGGAGTGCCGCTCACGTTCTTCTACGCCCCGGGCGGGGAGCTGGTCTCCCTCCACACCGGCGTGCTCGACGAGCGCACCCTCGCCCTCGAGATCGACGAGATCCTGCGCCGGGACGGGACCTGAACCGCCGATGGAGTTCACGCTGCTCGCCGCCGCCGCCGCCGGCCTCCTCGCCCTCACCCTCGAGCTGCGATGGGAACGGTGGCGGGGCCTGCCCGGCGCCGGCGGGGACCTGTCGGAGATCGCCTTCACCGCCGCCATCGCCGGCCTGCTGGTGGGGCGTCTCGCCGCCATGATCGGCGACGGCGTCAATCCGCTCCTCCATCCCGCCGACGTCCTCGTCGTCCGCGGCGGGGTCGCCACCGGCCCCGCCTCCCTCGGGGCGCTTGCCTGGGTGGCCTGGGCCGGGAGGCGGCAGCTGTGGCAGGTCGCCGACGGACTCTCCGCCGCCGCCCTCGCCGGCCTGGCCGGCTGGCACGCCGGGTGTCTCGCCCGGGGCGCCTGCCTGGGCACGCCGTCCGACCTGCCGTGGGCCTACGGGCAGGGCGGCAGCGCGGTGACCCGGCACCCGGTGGAGCTCTATGCCGCCACCCTGCTGACGGTGGCGGCGTTGGCGATGGCGCGCTGGCGGCGGGTGGGTCGGCCCCGCCCCGGGGTCGCTGCCTCCCTCGCCCTCGCCATGGCCGGTGGGGTCCGCCTCGTCACCGAGCCGATGCGGCCCGCCCTCTCTCACGGGCCGGTGGGCTGGTACGGCGCGGCGGTCGTCGTCGGGATCGCCGCCGTGGGGTGGCGCGCCACGCGGCCGCGCCGGACCGCCCCGGGTACGGGACCCTGAGCGGCGCTGGATCAGCTGCGCTTGCGGCGCAGCAGACGGCCCAGCGTCCGTTCCTCGTCGTACGCCTCGCGGGACGGAGGCCGGGACGGTTCGGCCGTGCCACCGGCCCCGGCAGGGTCCGGCGCGACCCCGTCGGGGGCGGCGTGCCGCGGCGGCCCGTCGGTCTCGAGGGCCCGCACCGGCTCACGGGAACGCCGGCGGAACGACGCCTTCCACACCTCGAGGTCGCCCCGGCTCACCACGAGACGACGCAGAGCCACGTCGAGCAGGAAGAGGGCGAGCGCCAGTCCCACCAGCCACGGCCACAGGTCGGCCTCGGCGGCTCCCCGGCGGGGCGCGGTGTCGTAGGCGGCGGAAGCCTCCGGATCGACCCTCCCCCCGGTCGCCTCCGCCACGTCGGCCGCCAGCAACGGGTCGGGCTCCCGGAAGGCGAACTCGTCGGAGTAGCCGGCGACCACCCCGCCGCTGCCGGAGGCCACCACCGCTCCCCCGTCCTCGACCCGCACCGCCACCCAGTAGGCGCCGGCCGCTGCCACCGGCACCCGCGCCTCGAACCGTGACTCGCCGGTGCGTTGCATCGGAACCGCGGTGACCTGCCCGTCGCCGGCGCGCACCTGGGCGATGGCGATGGCGTCGAGGGAGGCGTCGGCCTCGAACCCGACGGCGAGGGTGCCGCCGTCGAACCGCACCTCGGGTGGGGTCCCCCGCCCCGGCGGCAGCACGTCGCTGACGACCCGTCCCCAGAAGTCCACGAACCCGTCCCACGACAGCCAGTCCGCCGACCAGCGCCCGGTGGCGTCGGACGTCCAGGCCGTCACCTTCCCCAGGCCCCGTTGCCACGTTGCCAGCAACGGATCCCCGGGGCCGATCTCGAGCGGGACCTGGGCGGCGTCCTTGCGCCGGGTCAGCACGTACCCGCGCAACGGTGGCGACGCGGTCAGCCCGCTGGTGACCTGGGAAGCGGCCCCCAGCACCGGCAGGAACGACCCCTCCGCCACCAGCGGGCGGGCCACCCGCAGCGTCTCCTCGACGAAGATCTCCGGAACCGCCTCCAGGTCCCGTCCCGGGTAGAACTGGCCGCCGCCGAGGGCCGCCATGCGGCGCAGCATCTCCCCGGTGCCTTCCCCGGTGCCGAGCACCGACAGGGTGATGCCTTCGGAGGCGATGTCCTGGGCTACCTCGAGCAGGTCGGGATCGTCGCCCCACCCGTCGGTGAAGAGCACGATGTGGCGGATGTCCTCCGGCACGTCCCGCAGCGCCTCCAGTGCCTCACGCAACGCCGACGAGATCTCGGTGTCGCCCTGTGGCACCAACGAGGCGAGAGCGGCGTCGATCTCTCCCTCGTCCGGCTTGATCTCGAGCGGCAACGCCCACCGTGTGCCCGAGGTGAACGCCAGCACCCCGATCCGGTCGGTGTCCTGCAACGAGTCGATCGCCAGCCCGGCCCCGGCCCGCGAGATGTCGGTCTTGTTGACGCCCGATTCGATGGTCTCGTTGTGGCGCTCCATCGACTCGCAGTGACAGGCGGCCATCGAGCCGGAGGTATCGATGACGAGCACCTCCGCCACCGGCTGGCGCCGCACCAGATCGTCGGGGTCGCCGCTCACCGGGAGGATCTCCTCCAGGGCCGAGTCCTGGTAGCCCCCCAGCCCGTACGCCTGGTCACCGCCGACCACCACCAGGCCGCGGCCCAGATCCTCGACGTAGGACGCCAGGTCGGCGGCCGACTGCTCCCCGGGGTCGGGGACGTTCACCAGCACCACTCCGTCGTAGGAGAGCAGGCCGGCGGCATCGGGCACCGTCACCAGCACGTCCACCTCCATGCCGGCCGCCTCCAGCGCCGCGGCCAGTTCCGCGCCGTCGCCAATCTTGCCTTCGACCACCGCCACCTGGGCCGGGCCGAGCACGTTGACGAGCGCCTCCCCCGAGTCATTCTGGGGCACCTGGTCGAAACCGGCGGTCACCGTCGCCTCCACCCGCATCACACCGCTGGAGGTGGCGGGGACCTCCACCGGCACCCGGTTGGTGCCCGCCACCAGATCGACCGGAACCTCTGCCACCGTGTCCCCGGCGGTGACGGTGACCAGCGCCGGACCGGCGACGGTCGCCTCGATCACCACCTCGACCGGGACCACCTCGCCCTCCCGGGCGGTGGCCGGAGCGTCGACCCGGTCGACGAGGGCGTCGCGGGAGCGGCCGGTCTCGATCGGGACGACGTCGACCGCGATCCCGGCGTCGGCCAGCTCCCGTGCCGCGGCCCGGGCATCACCCGCCGTCTCCACCGCGTCGGTCAGCACCACGATGCGCCGCGACCCCTCGGTCGGCATCACCGCCGCCGAGGCCCGCAGCGCCGAGGCGAGGTCGGTGGCGCTCTCGTCGATCACCGAGCGCACCGTGGAGAAGTCGAAGGTGGTCGAGAGGGCCTCGTCGAGCCGCACGTCGCGCCCGAACACGGCGACCGCGGTGTGGTCGGTGGGCCCGGCGGCGGCGGCGGCCTCTCGCACGTACGCCTCCTGGGCAACCCGCGCCTCGTCGGTGATCGAGGAGGACCGATCGAGGAGGAACACCACCGATCGCATCCCGGAGGTCCGCACCAGGAGCGGCTGAGCGAGGGCGAGCACCAGCAGCACGATCCCGACGGAGCGCACCGCCGTCGCCACCCGGTGCTGGCGGGGTGGCACGGTACGCCGGCCGCGGCGGGCGATGATCACCACCAGAGCCAGCGCGGGGGGAATCGCCAGCAGCCACCAGGGTGCGAGGATCCTCACGCCGCCACCTTCCGGAGTCGGGGACGGGGCCGCCCGAATGCCACCCACCACTCCAGCAACACCAGCACCAGGATGAGACCGAGCAGCCATGGGGCCCATTCCCGCAGCAGGGTCGCCTCGGCCACCTCACCCTGCCCGTTGCCGCTGGTGGCGAGGAGACGGCTCGCTCCCGCCGCCTCGACGGCGGCGAACTGGCGGGCAGCAACGAACCCGCCGGCGACGGACCCGTCGGCGAGGAGGTAGTCGACGGTGTAGATCCCGGGTGCCCCGGTGTCGAGAAACTCGAGCACGGCACGGTCGATGGTGCGGGTCGAGCCATCCGGCATCGTGATCCGGGTCGACGCCCCGGCGGGAGGCGCCAGGGCGAGGGGCTCGCCGGCGGTGGCGGTGGCGGCGGTCGCCAGCTGTCCCCCACCGAGCCATTCCAGGATGCGCGCTCCGAGGATCGGGAACGACACCTGGACCGGGAGGTTGGAACGCACCAGATCGAAGGTGAAGTACACCGCCCGATGTCCCCCGACCTCGCCGAGCAGCACGAGTGGCACGTCGCCGGCCTGCACCAGCGGCAACCAGCCCCGTGCCTCGACGATGTCTGCCTCGGCCACGACGAGATCGGAGAGGTCGAGGCCTTCGAGCAGCGGCTCGCCGGGGCGCTGGTAGGTCACGACCGGGTTCTCGAGGCGGCCGGTGACGGTGACCCCCGGCGGTGGCACCTCGGGTGCGATGAGCCAGCTGGGACGGTCGACCTCGGCGGCCGAGCCGCCGTCACGGATCACCACGTCGGGGGGGGTCCCCACCGCGGGCCCGAACCCGGGAAGGGAATCGACCAGGGCGTCGAGGTAGGGGGATCCCTCCCCCAGGATCGTGATCGTCAGGGAGGTGCTCCCGCCGAGGACGGCGGTGGCGCGGTCGTCGAGCGGGTTGCCGTCGCCCCCACCGAGGATCTCTGCCTCCACCACCTGACCCGGCCCGGCATCGAGCGGGAGGTAGCGCTGGGCGCGGGCGCCGGGTTCCAGCGACAGCGTCGTCGTCCCCACCTCGAGGCCATCGACGCGGGTCTCCACCTCTGCGGTGGTAGAACGGTCCGAGAAGTTGGTCACCTCGAGGAAGAGACGGGTTGCCCCTTCCCCGGGGGCGCCGGCCCCGAAGGCGGTGATGGCCACGTTGTCGGCCACGCCGTCGAAGGTGATCTGGCGGGCGTTCCCGATCGGTTCGGTCACCATCCCCTCCAGGCCCCCGTCGGTGAGGAGCAGGATCGTGGTCGGCCGATCCGGCGTCGCCAGACCGCGGGCGAGGCGAAGCGCCCCTTCCAGATCCTCGACGCCGCCGCTCGGCTCGAGGGCGTCGATGCGCGACGCCAGGGCGCCAGGGTCGCGCTCGAAGGCGGCCACCACCTGGGCTCGGGCCCCGGCCTCGACGATGGACACGAGCTGGGCATCGGAGGCGTCGACCACCAGGGAGCGGGCCTCCGCCTTGGCGGCGTCGAGGCGCCCCGCCAGCGCCATCGATCCCGAAGTGTCGATCACGAGCACGGTGTGGGGGCCGAGCAGGGTCGTTTCCTCGTAGAAGGGGCGGGCCAGCAGCAGGGTGAAGGCAACCAGCGTGAGGAGTTGCAGGATCAGCGCCGCGGTGATCCTGAGCCGTTGCCACGGCAGCGCCGCCGAGACGAACTCCTGCTCCCCCTCCCACAGCCGGGTGCTGGAGACGTCGAGGCGCTGGCGACGCGAGCGCAGCATGTAGAGCACCGTGAGGGGGATGGAGAGGGCAAGGAGCCCGAGCGCGGCGGGGGCCAGCAGGCTCATCGCACCACTCCGGTCGCCACCAGGTTCCGCAACGCCTCCTCCAGCGCTCCGGGTCGGGCGACGACGGTGATGTGATCCATTTGCGCCCGCCGGGAGCGCCGGGCGGCGTCCGCCACGAAGGCTTCGAGGCGATCGCGGTAGCGGGCGACGGCGGCCTCGGTCACCGACACCGGGACTTCTGCCTTGGTCTCGACGTCCCGCAGCGACAGATCGCCGGTGAAGTCGGGTTCGAGCTCGGCCGGGCTGAGGATGTGAGCCACCACCCCTCCCCCCACGGTCCCGAGCACGTCGATGGCTTGGTCCCAGCCGGGCGCCAGCAGGTCGCTGACGAGCACGACCGGCCCGCGATGGGCTCCGGGGGCTGCCATGAGGCGCGCCGCCCCCGGAAGGTCGGTCCCGCCCTCGGGCACCAGGTCCTCCAACCACGACTCGAGACGCCGCCACGCGCCGAGGTGACGGGCCCAGGGCCCGCGCAGCGCGGGCCGGCCCGGAGCGGGTACGGTCACGAGACGAACCCGCTCCCCGGCGGCGAGGCCCAGGTAGGCGATCATGGCGGAGAGCCGCCGGCCGGTCTCGAACTTGTCGCCGAAGCTCATCGAGGCCGAGGTGTCGACGACGATCTGGAGCGGCATCTCGTCCTCGGCCTCGAAGAGGCGCACCAGCACCACGCCGAGCCGGGCCCACAGGTTGTAGTCGATACGCCGGAAGTCGTCGCCGGGGTGGTATTCGCGGTAGTCGGCGAAGTCGAGGCTCTCGCCGAGCCGAACCGAGCGGTGACGGCCGCTCCACACCCCGCGTACCCGGCGGGTGCCGACGAGGGCCAGCCGTTCGAGGCGGGCCCGCAGTTCGGCGTCGAGCAGCATCAGTCCTCGGGCCGTGGCGCCGGATGGGCGGCGAGGATCTCGTCGATCACGTCGTCGGCGCCAACCCCGTCGGCCACCGCCTCGTAGCCGAGCACGAGCCGGTGCCGCAGCGCCAGCGGCGCCACGGTCCGGACGTCCTCGCCGGACAGGTTGAGGCGTCCCTCGACCAGTGCCAGGGCCTTGCCCCCCAGCACCATGGCCTGAGCGCCGCGCGGACTCGCCCCGTAACGCACGTAGCGCCGCACCGTGTCGAGGGCACCGTCCCCCTCGGGGTGGGTGGCGCCCACCAGCGTCGCGGCGTAGCGGAGCAGGTGGGTGGCGGCAGGTACCCGCCGCACCAAGTCGACCATCGCGACCAGGGCGTCGACCCCCGCCAGCGGGGACACCACCGAGGTCTCCTCGGTGGTGGTCCGCTGCAGGATCGCCACCAGGTCGTCGGTGGAGGGGAAGGGCACCATGACCTTGAAGAGGAAGCGGTCGAGTTGCGCCTCGGGAAGTGGATAGGTTCCTTCCATCTCGAGGGGGTTCTGGGTCGCCATGACGAAGAAGGGGCGGGGCAGGTCGTGGGTGGTCCCCCCCAAGGTGACCCGCCGTTCCTGCATCGCCTCGAGCAGGGCCGACTGGGTCTTCGGGGTGGCCCGGTTGATCTCGTCGGCAAGCACGACGTTGGCGAACACCGGCCCGCGGTGGAAGCGGAAGGCGCCTTCTTGGAGCACGTTGGTGCCGACGATGTCGGCCGGCATCAGGTCGGGGGTGAACTGGACGCGCCCGAACTCGACGCTGAGTGCTTCGCCCAAGGTGCGGAGCAGCAGGGTCTTGCCGAGGCCGGGCACCCCTTCGAGCAGCACGTGGCCCTCGCAGAGCATGCCGAGCACCACGGCTCGGACCAGCTCCTTCTGACCCACGATCACGGTGGCGATCTCCCGCTCGATGGCGTCGATCTGGGCGGCGAATTCCTCTGGTGTCATGAACCGAGCTCCGTGAAGTAGTTGCGTACGATGTCCTGAAGGCTGCCGGGGACCGACATCCTGTCGAGTGCGTCGAGTGCCTGATCCTGGTACTCGGCGATCCGTTCCGTGTAGGGGACGAGCGGGACGTTGCGCAACCCGTCGCCCGTGGTCCGTCCTTGCACCTCTCCGCTGGGGTCGCTGGTGGAGAAGTCGACCCGCTCCTCGCTGCCCCGCTGGTAGTCGGCAGGATCGAGGATCTCGCCTCGCTCCGGATCCCGCACGATGTCGTTGTCGCCCTGGCCGGGCAGCACGCCGTTGCCGGAGCCGGTGCCACCGTTGACCGGATTCGGGTTGTTGGCCCCACTCCCGGAGCCTCCACCGCCTCCTCCTTGCCCTTGGCCCTGCCCCTGCCCTTGGCCCTGCCCTTGGCCCTGCCCCTGTCCCTGGCCCTGGCCGTCAC
>CAYUDA010000063.1:0-8639 GCA_964443425.1 uncultured Acidimicrobiaceae bacterium | reverse complement strand
AAGGGCTTCAGCGAGCGCCTGACGGAGCTCGGAGTCGCCGCCGATACCGAGTGAACGCAGCGGGGCCGACGTCCCGCGCGTATCGGTTCGCGGGGGACCCCGATATACTCCTGATCCTTCGGTGCGCGTTCGACCGGCCCGGAGTTCCCCTACGATGAGCGAGCTGTCGTGACGACCCCTTCGTCTACCCAGATTCCGCTTCGCGTCTCCAGCAGTCACCTCATGCTCGACTTGCTGGGAGAACGCGACGCGCACCTGCGCCAGGTGGAGGACGCCTTCCCCGACGTCAAGATCGTCGCCCGCGGCAACGAGATCGACGTGAGCGGTCCGGACGTGGGCAGCGAGATGGTCCGCACCGTCTTCGGGGAGCTGCTCATCCTGATCCAGGAAGGCCAGGCGCTCGATCCCGAACGGGTGCGGCGAGTCATCGAGCTCGTCAAGCAGGACGTGCCGTCCCCATCGGGGATCTTCACCGCTTCCATCAAGGTGGGTCGGGGTCGCCTGGTGCGGCCCAAGACCCTGGGCCAGAAGCGCTACGTGGACGCCATTCGGGACGAGACGATGGTGTTCGCGATCGGTCCTGCCGGCACCGGCAAGACGTACCTGGCGATGGCGTGCGCCGTCGAGGCGCTCCAGGCAGGCTCGGTGCGGCGCATCATTCTCACCCGCCCCGCGGTCGAGGCGGGGGAGCGGCTCGGCTTCCTCCCCGGCGACCTCACCGCCAAGGTCGACCCCTACCTCCGTCCCCTCTATGACGCGCTCTATGAGATGCTGGGGCCGGACGAGACGGCGCGGTTGATGGACCGGGGAACCATCGAGATCGCTCCGCTCGCCTATATGAGGGGCCGGACGTTGAACGATGCGTTCATCGTGTTGGACGAGGCGCAGAACACGTCCCCGGAGCAGATGAAGATGTTTCTCACCAGGATGGGGTTCAATTCGAAGATGGTCGTCACCGGTGACGTCACGCAGGTAGACCTCACCGACGGGCGCCAGTCGGGCCTGCGCGTCGTCGGCGGCGTGTTGCGCGACGTCGACGGCATCGGCTTCGTCGAGCTACGGGGCGAGGACGTGGTGCGCCACCGCATCGTGGCCGCCATCGTCGAGGCGTACCGCCGCTACGAGGATCGGCGGGCAAGGGAGGACGCGTCGTGAACTTTTTCAAGCGACACCCGGTGCCGGTGAACCTGCTGGTGATCTCGATCACGATCGTCTTCGTCGGCGCCGCCCTGGTGGTGGGCCGCGGTGGGGGCGAGCCGCTCATCCAGCTCAGCGTGGGGGAGGCGTCACCGCAGAGCTTCATCGCGACCCGCACCATCGAGGTCTCCGACCCGGCGGCGACCGAGGAGCAGCAGCAACTGGCGCGCAACCAGGTCAAGGCGGTGTGGGAGATCGATCCGGCGGTCACCCGAAAGGTCCGCAACAACATTGCCACCTTCTTCAGCAAGCTGAAGACCCAGGCCACGCTCACCCAGGCGGAGGCCGACGCCCTGGGGCTCACCCCGGAACCGACCGACACCACGGTGGCCGACACCACCGTGCCGGAGACCACCGCCGCGGCCGACGGCACCTCGTCGACCGGCGCCGGCGACTCGTCGACCTCCACCACCCTGGCGGAGACGACCACCACCTCGAGCACCCTCCCGCCTCGTGATCCCGAGGAATGGGCCCAGCTCCTCGGGGCCGACTACCGGCTGCTGCCGGCCGAGGCGATCACCGCCTTCGTCACCCTCTACTCCAACGACCTCGCCCGCGTCGCCGAAGGGGAGCCCTCGACCTTCGGCGCCATCGAGGACGCCGCCGACGCCGAGGTCCAGAGACTGATGGACGCCGGTATCAGGGATACCGATCTGAGCGACATCCAGAACGAGTACGCCGACCCCGAGAATCCCCCAGTCTACATCCCGGGTCTCAGCTCCGAGGAGCGTGCCCTCGCCGAACCCGCCGTCAGTCAGCTCATCGCCATCAGCCTCCTCGGCAACGAGAAGATGGACGACCAGGCGACCGAGCAGGCCCAAAACGACGCGGCGGCCGCGGTGGAGCCCCAGATGCGAACCTACCTGGCGGGGGCGGAGATCGCCGCCGCCGGCGAGACCCTCGACGAAGTCCAGATCGACGCCATCGACCAGCTCGGGCTCATCGAACGCGACCCGGGCACCTCCCGCAAGGCCATCGTGCTGCTCGGCGCGATCGCGGTGCTGCTCGCCGCCTTCTTCCTGTGGCGGATCGCGCCGAGCGAGTGGTCCGAGCCCCGCCACTTCGCCCTGCTCGGCATCCTGCTGGTGCTGGCCGCGTTGGCGTCCCGCATCCCGGAGATCATCGCCCGCGACACCCCCCAGTTCGGCTACCTGCTCCCGGCCATGATGTTCGGCTACATCGCCGCCATCCTCTACGAGCCGCGCACCGCGGTGCTGTTCTCGGTGCCGGTGGCGGCGTTCACCGCCATCTCCACCGCAGATGTCGGCCTCACCGTGTTCGCCGCCGCATCCACCGTCGCCCCGGTGGCGTTCGTGTCGTCGGTGTCGAGCCGTCGTGAGCTGCGGATGGCGGTGGCCGCCTCCGCCCTGGTGCTTGCGCCGCTCGCCTTCGCCATCGAGTGGGTGTTCACCGGCTACGACACGGCCGGCAAGGCCGGCCTCTTCGCCCTGCTCGGCGGCGTCGTCGCCGGTCTCGCCGCCCAGGGTCTGCTCTCGTTCCTCGAGAACCTGTTCCGCATGACCACCACCCTCACCCTGCTCGACCTCACCGACCGCAACCACCCGGCGCTGCGCCTCATCGAGGAGAAGGCCCCCGGGACCTTCAACCATTCGATGCTGGTGGGGACCCTGGCGGGCAAGGCGGCCCGCGCCATCGGCGCCGACACCCTGCTGGCACAGGCGACCGCCTTCTACCACGACCTCGGCAAGACCGAGAACCCGCAGTACTTCATCGAGAACCAGTTCGGGGTGTCGAATCCGCACGACGAGCTCGACCCGGTGGAATCGGCCGAGATCATCCGCGCTCACGTCATCGACGGGCAGCGCCTCGCCCGCCGCTACCACCTCCCGCCCGAAGTGATCGACGGGATCCGCATGCATCACGGCACCGGCCTGATGCGGTACTTCTACCACAAGGCACTCGAGCAGGACCCCGGCGTCGACCCCGAGCTGTTCCGCCACCACGGGCAGAGGCCACAGGGCAAGGAGGCCGCCATTCTGATGATCTCCGACGCGGTGGAAGGGGCGGCCCGGGCCCTCGCCCAGGAGGAGGACCCGACCGCCGAGTCCCTCAAGAAGGTCATCGACGCCGTGGTCGGCGAGAAGCTCGACGACGGCCAGCTCGACGAATCGGCGCTCACCTTCGGGGACCTCACCGCGGTCAAGCACGCCATGGTGGAGGCCCTCACCGGCTACTACCACACCCGCATTCCCTATCCGGGATTCCCCGGGCCGCAGGTGGAGCCCGGATGACGGTGAGCTTCGCCGACGAACAGGACGACCCCCTCCCGGCCGAGCCCCTCGTTGCCCTGGCGCAGTCGGTTCTCGAGGCCGAGCAGCTGCCGGACGACGCCGAGGTGTCGCTGCTGCTGGTGTCCGCCGACCACATCGCCGCCCTCAACCAGGAGCACATGGGGCGGTCCGGGCCGACCGACGTGCTGTCGTTCCCCCTCGAGGACCTCCGTCCCGGGGAGCTCCCCGCGGTAACCGACGGCGGGCCCCCGCTGCTGCTCGGTGACGTGATGGTGTGCCCGGCGGTGGTGCGTGCCAATGCCGACGAGTGGGGCGTACCCTTCGAGGACGAGATGGCCCTGATGGTGGTGCACGGCATCCTGCACCTCCTCGGCTACGACCACGCGGAGGACTCCGAGGCGGAGCGGATGGAGACAAGGGAGCGGGAGATCCTCGTCGCGGCGGGTCGGGAGCGGCCGTGACCGGGCTGGTGCTGGTCGGAGCAGTGGTCCTCTTCGCGGTCAACGCCGTCATCCGGGCCGCCGGCGCCTCGATGGTGCGGACCCCACGGGCCGACGCCCTCCACGACGCCGGTGACGGTGACCACCGGGCTCAGGTGATCGCCGACCTGCTCGACGACCGTCCCCGTCTCCAGCCGGCGTTGGGGATGGTCAACATCGGGTTGCTGGTGGTGATCGCGATCGGAGCCACCTGGGTGGCGACCCGGTCCTACACCGGATGGTCGCTCGCCTTCGTCCTGGCGGCGCTCGCCTTCGTGCTGGTCTTCGCCGGCGACCAGCTGCCCCGCACCCTGGGCCGCCGCCGTCCCCGGGTGCTTGCCTACCGGTTCGCCTGGCTGCTGCGGCCGGTGGTGGCGCTGGGTGACGCCGCCGCCGACCTCATCTCGGATCTCGACGTGCTCGAGGAGGACGCCGAGGAGGAGGATCAGGCCGACTCGGAGGAGCGGGCACTGATCTCCCAGGTGCTCGACTTCACCGACACCATCGTGCGTGAGGTCATGGTTCCCCGCCCCGACATGGTGACGGTGCCCGGGAACGCCTCCACCGACGTCGCCCTCGACGTGGTGCTCGCCTCCGGCAAGTCCCGTATCCCGGTGGTGGGGGAACACACCGACGACATCCTCGGCGTGCTCTACGCCCGCGACCTGCTCCAGCTCATGGACGACGAGGCGGCTCCTCGCCCCTCGTCGGCGCTGATGCATCCCGCCTACTTCGTCCCGGAGACGAAACGGGTCCCGGAGTTGCTGCGGGAGATGCAGACCAAGCAGGTGCACCTGGCGGTGGTGGTCGACGAGTTCGGCGGCACCGCCGGGGTGGTGTCGATCGAGGACCTGCTCGAGGAGCTGGTGGGCGAGATCGCCGACGAGTACGACCAGGAGGAGCCGATGGTCGCCCGCCTCGACGATGGCGGCTTCCTCGTCGACGCCCGCCTCGGGGTCGACGAGCTGGCAGACCTGCTCGGAATCGAGCTTCCCGGGGAGGACTGGGACACCGTCGGTGGGTTGGTGCTGGGCTTGGCGGGACGGGTGCCGCGGCAGGGCGAGTCGTTCCCGTTGTCGGGCTTCACCGTCACCGCGGAACGGATCCAGGGCCGGCGGGTGGCGCAGGTGAGGGTCGTGCCGCAGTGAGGTCCGGTTTCATCTCGGTCGTGGGACGGCCGAACGTGGGGAAGTCGACGATGGTGAACTCCCTGGTGGGCACGAAGGTTGCCATCACCTCCCCGCGTCCCCAGACGACCCGCAACACGATCCGCGGTGTCCTCACCCGCCACGATCCCGACCAGCAGTTCGTGTTCGTGGACACCCCGGGGCTGCACCGCCCCCGCACTGCCCTCGGGGAGCGCCTCAACCGCCTCGTCTACGGGTCGCTGGCGGAGGCCGACGCGGTGCTGTTCGTCATCGACGCCACCGCCGACATCGGTCCCGGGGATCGCCGCACCGCGACCCGGCTCGCCGACAGCGGCTCCCCGGTGGTGGTGGCGGTCAACAAGATCGATCTGGCGGGTCCCGAGGCGGTCGCCCGCCAGCTGGTGAAGGCCGGGGAGTGGGAGTTCGCCGCCTACGTCCCGGTGTCGGCTACGACCGGCGACGGGCTGCCGATCCTGCTCGAGGAACTCGGTGCCCTCCTCGACGAGGGACCGGCCTTCTTCCCCTCGGACGTGCACACCGACCAACCCGACGAGCTGCTTGCCGCCGAACTGGTGCGCGAGAAGTTCTTGGCCCGTCTGCGCGAGGAGCTGCCCCACTCGCTGGCGGTGGTCGTCGAGGAGATCGAGGTTCGCGAGGGGGGGAGCGTCTTCGTGGGGGCGGTCGCCTACGTGGAGCGGAAGTCGCAGAAGGGGATCGTGATCGGCAAGGGCGGCGCCCTGCTGCGCCAGGTGGGGGAGGAGGCCCGCCACGACCTGGAGCGCCTCTTCGGCGCACGGGTCTACCTCGACCTGCGGGTGAAGGTGGAGGTCGACTGGCAGCGACGGGAGGGCTCGCTGGACCGCCTCGGGTTCTGAGCGCGGTCCCTACCTCGGTTCCAGCAGGTCGTCGCAGGCCGCGGCCAGCGCGGTGTCCTTGGCGGTGAGGGCGCCGGCGTCGTGGGTGGTGAGGGCGAGCCGTACCCGGTTCCAGCGCACGTCGATGTCGGGATGATGAGCGGCGACCTCGGCCCGGAGGGCGACCTGGGTGACGAACCCCATGGCGGCGGCGAAGTCGGCGAAGCGGTAGGTGCGCTCGATCGTCTCACCGTCGAGGGTCCATTGCGGATGCCGGGCGAGGAACGCCTCCCGCTCGTCGGTCGTCAAGCCTGCCATGGTGCTGCCTCCTGCCCCCGGCCTGCCGTCCAGTCTATGGGCCGGATGCTCCGCGTGGCGCCGGGAACCCGGTACTCTCGGCGGCGGCGCAACGAGGGGTTCTATGGCCATCCGACACGACCAGGGCATCGTGCTCCGTTCCTTCCCGTTCGGGGAAGCGGACCGGGTCGTGGTGCTGCTCAGCCCCAACACCGGCAAGCTGCGCACCGTCGCCAAGGGGATCCGCAAGACGAAGAGCCGCTTCGGGGGGCGCCTCGAGCCGTTCTGCCACGTCGACCTGGTGCTGTACGAGGGTCGCAACCTCGACACGATCACCCAGGTGGCCATCATCGAGGCGTTCCCGGGTCTGCGGGCCGATCTCGACCGGGTCGTCGCTGCCGGGACCATGGTCGAGGTCGCCGATGCGGTGGCGCAGGAGGACGAGCCGGCCCGCCGCCTGTTCCTGCTGCTGCAGCGGGGCCTCAAGGCCCTCGACGCCGGACCTGCCCACCCGGATCTGGTCACCTCGTTCCTGCTGAAGGCGGCCGAGGTGGTGGGGGTGGCTCCCTCGTTCGACCGCTGCGCCGGGTGTGGGCGCTCCGAGGACCTGCATCGCTTCAGCTTCCCCGCCGGCGGGGCTCTCTGTGAGCGGTGCCGCTCCGCCGGGGCGTACGTGCTGCGGGACGGGCTCACCGGCTACCTGGCCGGGGTGGCGGGCGCCGACCTTTCGGCCCTTCCCGACGCCGACGCCGCCCTCAGCGGGGAGGCGATGGGGGTGGCCCGCCGCTTCCTCGAATACCACCTGGAGCGGCGCCTCGAGTCGCTGGCGATGCTCGATGGGTGACGAACCGGCCTTCGCCCCGCAGGTCGACCGGGACCGGGTGCCGCGTCACGTCGGCATCATCATGGACGGCAACGGGCGCTGGGCCAACGCCCGTGGCCTGCACCGCACCGCCGGCCACGCCCGCGGTGAGCCCGCCCTCTTCGACGTCATCGAGGGTGCTCTGGATCTCGGTGTCGAGTGGCTCACCGTCTATGCCTTCTCCACCGAGAACTGGAGCCGGGACGACGACGAGGTGCTGTTCCTCATGCACTTCAACGTCGACCTGCTGCAGCGCCGCCGCGACGAGATGAACGACTTCGGGGTGCGGATCCATTTCATCGGAGAACGGGACGATCCCCGCGTCCCCGACGAGCTACGCGAGGAGATCCGGGCCGCCGAGGAGCTCACCGCGGCCAACACCCGGATGCACCTCGTGTTCGCCTTCAACTACGGGGGCCGGGTCGAGCTGGCGGCGGCGGCTCGCCGCATCGCCGAGGAAGCTGCCGCCGGAACCCTCGGGCCGTCCGACGTCGACGTCGCCACGCTGGCGTCCCGCCTCTACCTGCCGGAGATGCCCGACCCCGATCTCGTCATTCGCAGCAGCGGGGAGATGCGCACCTCCAACTTCCTGCTGTGGGAGGCGGCCTACTCCGAGTACGTCTTCACCCCGGTGCTGTGGCCCGACTTCGACCGCGACACCCTGGCGGACTGCATCGCCGAGTTCCAGGGACGGGACCGGCGCTTCGGGGGAGCCGAGGACTCCGCAGGCTGAGCGCGCCGGGCGAACGGGCCCGGTGAGGTCGCGGCTACCATCCGGGGCTCCCCACAGCCAGTGAGGCGGTCAAGCATGCCCATCGATTTCGACACCATCGTCACTCTCTCCAAGAACCGCGGGTTCGTGTTCCCGTCGTCGGAGATCTACGGCGGGCTGCGATCTGCCTACGACTACGGTCCGCTGGGGACGGCGCTGCTGCGCAACGTCAAGGCGCAGTGGTGGCGGTCCATGGTCCAGCTGCGCGACGACATCGTGGGCATCGACAGCGCGGTGATCCAGGCGCCGCAGGTGTGGGAGGCCTCCGGCCACCTCGCCTCCTTCACCGACCCGCTGGTGGAGTGCCGGGAGTGCCACAACCGGTTCCGGGTCGACAAGCTCGACGATCCCGACCAGTGCCCGAGCTGCGGCAGCCGGGACAGCTTCACCGAGGCCCGCAACTTCAACCTCATGTTCCGCACCAACATGGGCCCGGTCGAGTCGGCCGACAACGTGGTGTACCTGCGGCCTGAGACCGCCCAGGGCATCTTCATCAACTTCGAGAACGTGCGGCGCACCGCCCGCACGAAGCTGCCGTTCGGCATCGCCCAGATCGGCAAGTCGTTCCGCAACGAGATCACCCCGGGCCAGTTCGTGTTTCGCACCCGCGAGTTCGAGCAGATGGAGATGGAGTTCTTCGTGGCGCCCGACGAAGGGGAGCGCTGGTTCCGCTACTGGATCGATGAGCGGGAACGCTGGTACCGGGACCTCGGGATAAACCCCGACAACCTCCGGTTGCGAGAGCACGACGCCGACGAGCTGTCGCATTACTCGGCCG
>CAYUDA010000062.1:0-8665 GCA_964443425.1 uncultured Acidimicrobiaceae bacterium | reverse complement strand
CCCACCCGATCAACTTCCACCTGATGGAGCAGTTGATCATGATCGACGCCCTGAAGCGGGCCTCGGCGAAGCGGATCACCGCGGTGGTGCCGTTCTACGCCTACGCCCGGCAGGACAAGAAGGGACGGCCCCGGGAGCCGATCACGGCTCGCCTCGTGGGCGACCTGTTCCGGGTGGCGGGCGCCGACCGGATCGTCTCGGTCGACCTCCATACCGGCCAGGTGCAAGGCTTCATCGACGCTCCCTTCGACCACCTCACCGCCCTGCCCGTCTTCGTCGACTACCTGAAGCGGCGTGGCAACGGACCCACCACCGTCGTGTCCCCCGACTCGGGACGGGTCAAGCTCGCCACCAAGTACGCCCGCCACCTCGACGCCACGGTCGCCTTCGTGCACAAGCGGCGCACCACCGACGAGCGCAACCAGGTCGCCGCCCTCGAGGTGGTGGGCGACGTCACCGGCCGCCACTGCATCATCGTCGACGACATGATCGACACCGCCGGCACCGCCACCGAGGCCGCCCACCTGCTCCACGACCGCGGCGCCCTCAGCGTGCTGCTCGTCGCCACCCACGGCGTGCTCTCCGAGCCGGCGGTGGACCGCATCAAGAACGCCCCCATCGAACAGGTCGTCATCGCCAACACCCTGCCGGTGCCGGACGCCGCCGCCGACCTCGATCAGCTCACCGTGCTGTCGATCGGCTCGCTTCTCGCCGGCGCCATCAACGCCATCTTCACCGACGCCTCGGTGAGCGAGATCTTCGCCGGCGAGAACATCTGATCCCGCCGCCGGAGGCATCCGCCCGGGAGGATCCATGGACACCATCGTCATCGAATTCGACACCGGCAGGCGCCGCGGCGCCTTCGACGTCACCGCCGAGGTGGTCGCCTTCACCAGCGGCAAGGGCGACGGGCTGGTCTCGATCTTCGTTCCCCACGCCACCGCCGGCCTGGCGATCATCGAGACCGGCGCCGGCAGCGACGCCGACTTGATGGACGTGCTCGACGAGCTGGTGCCGCGGGAGCAGGGCCGCTACCGCCACCGCCACGGGTCACCCGGCCATGGCGCCGATCACGTGATCCCGGGCCTGGTGGCGCCCAGCCTCACCATCCCGGTCGTGGAGGGCCGCCCCGCCCTCGGAACCTGGCAGTCGATCGTGCTCGTCGACCCCAACGCCGACAACCCGCGCCGCTCCCTCCGCCTCAGTTTCCTCCCCGGCTGAGAGGCTGCGGATGGTGCCGCCCTTTGCCCCCGAACGCCCGAGGGCGCATAATGTGCGTCACTCCCGGCGGTCTGGAAGCCACGTACGCGACCGATCCCGGCTGATCAGCATCGAAACACACACGAGGAGTCGTCAACGATGGAGCAGGTGACGTTGCGCGCGTCAAAGCGCGTCGAAGCGGGAACGCGCCCGTCCCGGCGCCTGCGCCGCGCCGGCATGGTGCCCGGCGTGGTCTACGGGAGAGGCTCGGACACCGTCCCGGTGGCCGTCAACAGCCACGACCTCTACGTTGCGCTGCATACCGAAGCCGGCCTCAACGCCCTCATCAACGTCGAGGTGGAAGGCGGGGACACGGTGCTGGCTGTCGCCCGGGAACTCCAGTACCACCCGGTGCGGGGCGAGATCACCCATCTCGATTTCATCAAGGTCTCCCTCGACGAGGCGATCGAAGCCGAGGTCGCCCTCGACTTCGTCGGGACCCCACCCGGGGTGACCGACGAGGGCGGGTTCGTCGAGATGATCGCCAACGCCGTCCTCATCGAGGCGCTGCCGACTGCGATCCCGTCGTTGATCACCCTCTCGATCGACGAACTCCACATCGGCGACTCGCTGAAGGTATCCGACCTCCCCGCGGTCGAGGGGGTCACCTACCTCGACGATCCCGACCGTCCCCTCGTCACCGTCCTGGCGCCCCGCGCCGAGGAGGAAGAGGTGTCGGCCGAGGCGGAGCTGGAGGAAGGCGAGCTGGCCGAGGCCGCCGAAGAGGGAGCCGAGGAAGCGACGGCGGAGGAAGAGGAAGGCTGACCCGTCACGGATCGCCTCCCGATCATCGTCGGGCTTCGCAACCCGGGATCCGGCTACGACGGATCACGTCACAACCTCGGCGCCGACGTGGTGGCCGCCCTGTGCGAACGGCACGGTGGTCGATTCAAGCGGGCCCGTCATTTCGTCCGGGCCGACGTCGCCGAGATCCGCATCGACGGCACCCGGGCCATCTTGGCGGTGCCGCGCACCTTCATGAACGAGGCGGGGGGAGCGGTGGCGCCGCTGGTGCGCTACCACAACGGGGAGCTGGACGATCTCGTGGTCGTCCACGACGACATCGACCTACCGTTCGCCAAGCTGCGGCTGCACCACGACCGCGGCTCCGGCGGCAACAACGGGGCCCGCTCGGTGATCTCGGCGCTCGGCACCACCGCCTTCTGGCGCCTCAAGTGCGGAGTGGGCCGCCCGCCGGGCACGATGGACCCTGCGGTGTTCGTACTGCGCCGCTTCGCCGCGGCGGAGCGGGACGAGGTGGCGCACGTGGTCGCCGCCGCCGGTGACGTGTTGGAGCGGTTTGTGACCGACGGCGGCGAGGCGGCCCGCCAGGCCGCCGGCGAGCTCAGTCCGGGCGGGTGACCAGGAGGAGTGGTGGCCTACATCGGAGCGATCGATCAGGGTACGACGAGCTCCCGGTTCGCCGTCGTCGACCATTCCGGCGCCATCGTGGCGATGGCACAGCGGGAGCACGCCCAGATCACCCCGCAGCCGGGCTGGGTCGAGCATGACGCCCTCGAGATCTGGGCCAACACGGAGATCGTGATCACCGAGGCGCTCGACGCTCTCGGCATCGCCCCCTCCCAGCTGGCCGCGGTCGGCATCAGCAACCAGCGGGAATCCACCGTTGTGTGGGACCCTGCCAGCGGCGACCCGCTCGCACCCGTCGTGGTCTGGCAGGACACCCGCACTGCCGAGTTGTGCCGGCAGCTGGGGGGTGAGGAGGGCCCGGAGCGATTCCGGGCCACCACCGGTCTGCCGCTCAGCACCTACTTCTCCGGTCCCAAGCTGCGCTGGCTGCTCGACCGGGTGCCCGGGTTGCGACGCCGGGGAGAGGCAGGCTCCGCCCTGTTCGGCACCATCGACTCCTGGCTCGCCTGGAACCTGACCGGCGAGCACGTCACCGATGTCACCAACGCCAGCCGCACCTTGCTCATGGACCTCGCCTCGACCGCCTGGGACGACACCCTGCTCGAGGCCCTCGGCGTTCCCGCCGCCATGCTGCCGCGCATCGTGCCGTCGGTGGGGGTGATCGGCCGGGCCCGCGGCGTGCTCGAGGGGGTCCCGGTCGGCGGCATCTTGGGGGCCCAGCAGGCCGCCATGTTCGGGCAAGCCTGCTTCGGGCAGGGCGACGCCAAGAACACCTACGGCACCGGGTGTTTCCTGCTCCTCAACACCGGGCTCCGCATGGTGCGGTCCTCCCAGGGGCTGCTCACCACCGTCGCCTACCAGGTGGGAGGCGGCAAGCCCCACTATGCCCTGGAAGGCTCGGTCGCCATCGCCGGGGCCGGGGTGCAGTGGCTGCGGGACAAGCTCCGGCTGATCTCCGAGGCCGAGGAGATCGAGGAACTCGCCGCCGGGGTCGCCGACAACGGAGACGTCTACTTCGTGCCGGCCTTCTCCGGTCTCTTCGCCCCCTACTGGCGCGCCGACGCCCGGGGCATCATCGCCGGCCTCACCCAGTACAGCGAGGCGGGTCACCTCGCCCGCGCCGTGCTGGAGGCGACCGCCTTCCGCAGCTGCGACGTGCTGGAGGCGATGGAGGCCGATGCCGGGGTGCGGCTCCGGGAGCTGAAGGTCGACGGGGGCATGGTCGGCAACGAGCTGCTGATGCAGTTCCAGGCCGACCTGCTCGGGGTGCCGGTGGTGCGTCCCGCCGTCACCGAGACCTCGGCGCTGGGGGCCGCGTACGCCGCCGGCCTCGCCACGGGATTCTGGAGCGGGATCGACGAGGTGCGGGAACATTGGGTCGAGGCCCGCCGTTTCGAGCCGGCCATGGACGAGGAACGGCGGCGCCACCTGCGGGCCCGGTGGGCCAAGGCCGTCACCCGGAGCTTCGGCTGGGTCGACTGAAGGCCTGGGGCCTCCACGGTGGGAGCGACCTGAAACCGGCGGCCACCACCGTTTAGCATCGAACCAGACCGCGGAGAGGGAATGACCCTGAACGTCCCCAACCTGCTCGCCTACGTCCGGATCGGGCTCACCCCGGTCGTGATGACGTTCGTCTTGCTCTCCGACGACATCGACCATGCCTTCGGCATCGCCCTCGCCGTCTTCGTCGTCGCCGCGCTCACCGACTTCGTGGACGGCTACCTGGCCCGGCGCTGGGAGATCACCACCGTGCTCGGGGCGTTCCTCGACTCGGTTGCCGACAAGATGCTCGTCACCGGGAGCCTGCTCGTCCTCATCGAGGTGCAGCGAGCCTGGTCGTGGGCGGCCTTCGTGATCATCGGTCGGGAGCTGGCGGTGATGGGGCTGCGCGGGGTGGCCGCCCTCGGCAAGTCGACGGTCCCGCCGAGCTTCTGGGGCAAGTGGAAGGCCACCTTCCAGTTCACCGCCATCGGGCTGGCGATGATCCGTCCCAGCTCTGAGTGGGGACCGTTCTTCCTCGACGAGTGGGCCATGCTGGTGGCGGTGGCGGCGACCCTGCTCTCGGCATGGGACTACTTCGCCCGCTACGGCAACGCATTTCGCGAAGCCCGCACCTGACGCCGGAAGCTCCCACCGGCCGATTCCGGCCGGGGAGTACGATGGCGTGCTCGTGACCGCACCCCTTGCTCCCCTCGTCCGGCGCTGGCCGGCGACGCTCCAACCCGGGCCCGGCGGCCGGCTCGTCGTGCCTCCGGCGCTGCGCGCCATCGCCGTTGCCGGCATCGCCGCCCGCCTCGACCGTCCCCTGGTGGCGGTCGTGCCCGGCGAGCGCGCCGCCGAGGAACTGACCGACGACCTCGCCCTCTTCAGCGACGACGTGCTGCTGCTGCCGGCCTGGGGCACTCTTCCGTTCGAACATGTTTCCCCCAACGTGGCGACGATGGCGCACCGCAGCGAGGCCCGTCACCGCCTCGCCGCCGCGACCCCGGGCAGGATCGTGGTGGGATCGGTGCGAGCGGTGACTCAGCGACTCGGTGCCTCGTCACCGGCCCCGATCGTGATCGGCGCCGGGAGCGAGCAGCCCTTCGAGCAGGTGGTGGAGCGCCTCGCCGCCGCCGGCTACCACCGCACCGACCGGGTCGAGGCCCGCGGAGAGTTCGCGGTGCGCGGAGGGATCGTCGACCTCTTCCCCGCCCAGGGGGAGGTTCCGTCCCGAGTCGAGTTCTGGGGCGACGAGGTCGACGCCATCCGGCGGTTCGCGGTCGGTTCACAGCGCTCGGTCGAGGAGGCGGGGGAGGTGATCGCCTTCCCGGCCCGGGAGCTGCGGCCCGACCCGGCGGTTCGCGAGCGGGCAGAGGAGCTGGCCGCCACCCAGCCGTGGGCGCTGTCCACCTGGGACCGCATCGCCGCCGGGTTGCACTTCCAGGGCATCGAATCGTGGCTGCCCTGGCTGGCGCCGGAACGGACCCTGCTCGACGAGGTGGGGGACGCCCTGGTGGTGCTGTTCGACCCGGCACAGGCACGCGCCCGCAGCGAGGAGCTGCAGCGGGAAGAGGCCGATCTGGCCGCCACCCTGGCACCCACCTGGGGGGAGGGCGCACCCCCGGCGGGTGATCACCCCTCCTTCTACCTTCCGCTGCGAGACGACAACGTGGTGGAGGCGCCCCCGATCGCCGCCGGGCCCGCCGACGTCGGGCTCGAACTGCGGGGCCTCGACGCCGTCCCCGCCGACCCCGACTCACTGGTGGCAGGGCTGCGACGCTGGCAGGAGCGCGGGGTCCCCATCGTGGTGGCGATGGACGGCGAGGCTGCCGCCACCCGGGTGCAGCGCGCCCTCTCCGGGGCCGGCTACGACCTTCCGGTGCGGCGGGAGCTGGCAGAGGTGGAACCGGCGGTGATCGCGATCGGGATTCACCACGGCTTCGTGTCGCCGACCCTGCGCTGTGGGGTGGTGGGAGAGCACGAGATCGCCGGGCGGCGGCGGTCGCACCGCCGGGCCCGCCACATCGCCGACGGCACCGTCGAGGTGGCCTACCGGGACCTCAAACCCGGCGATTTCGTCGTTCACCACCACCACGGCATCGGCCGCTTCGAGGGGCTGGTGCACCGTGACATCGCCGACGTGGAGCGGGACTACCTGCTCATCGCCTACTACGGGCAGGACCGCCTCTATGTGCCGACCGATGCCCTGGCGGCGGTGCGCCGCTACACCGGAGGGGAGACGCCGCGGCTCTCCCGCATGGGCGGCGCCGACTGGGCCGCGACGCGGGGCAAGGTGCGCAAGGCGGCGGCGGTGGTGGCTGAGGAGGTGGTTGACCTTCACCGCAGGCGCGCCCGGGCCACCGGACACCCCTTCGCGCTCGACGGACCGTGGCAGCGCGAGTTCGAGGCCGCCTTCCCCTACGAGGAGACACCCGACCAGATCACCGCCATCGCCGACATGAAACAGGACATGGAGTCTCCCGAGCCGATGGACCGGCTCATCTTCGGCGACGTGGGGTTCGGCAAGACCGAGGTGGCGCTGCGAGGTACCTTCAAGGCGGTGCATGGGGGACGCCAGGTGGCACTGCTGGTGCCGACGACGCTGCTGGCCCAGCAGCATCAGTCCACCTTCGAGGAGCGGCTCGCCCCCTACCCGATCCGGGTCGAGATGCTGAGCCGGTTCCTCACCGCCGCCCAGCAGCGTGAGGTGGTGGCGGGGATCGCCTCCGGCGACGTCGACGTCGTCATCGGCACCCACCGGCTCCTGTCGGACGACGTCATTTTCAAGAACCTGGGGCTGCTCATCGTCGACGAGGAGCAGCGCTTCGGGGTCGCCTCGAAGGACAAGCTGAAGCGGCTCCGAACCTCGGTCGACGTCCTCACCCTGACCGCGACCCCGATCCCCCGCACTCTAGAGATGGCCCTCACCGGGATCCGCGAGGTGAGCCACATCCGGACCCCTCCCGAGGACCGCCATCCGATCCTCACCTACGTCGGCCCCTACGACGAGTCGGCGGTGTCGGCAGCCATCCGCCGCGAGCTGCTGCGCGAGGGACAGGTCTTCTACGTCCACAACCGCATCCAGTCCATCGACCGGGCGGTGGCCCAGCTGCGGCGGCTGGTGCCGGACGCCCGCTACGCCGTCGCCCACGGCCGGATGAGCGAAGGCCAGCTCGAGCAGGTGATGTACGACTTCTGGAACCACGAATACGACGTGCTGGTGGCGACCACCATCATCGAGTCGGGACTGGACCTTCCTCAGGTCAACACCCTGCTGGTGGAGCGGGCCGACCGTCTCGGCCTCGGGCAGCTCTACCAGCTCCGGGGCCGGGTGGGTCGGTCCAGCCAGCGGGCCTACGCCTACCTGTTCCATCCCGAGCAGCAGACCCTCGGCGAGGACGCCTACCGGCGGCTGGAGGCTATTGGCGAGTTCTCCGATCTCGGTTCCGGCTTCGAGCTGGCGATGCGCGACTTGGAGATCCGCGGCGCCGGGAGCATCCTGGGGCAGAGCCAGGCGGGCCACATCGCCGCCGTCGGGTTCGATCTGTACGTCGAACTGGTCGCCGACGCCGTCGCCGAGCTGAAGGGTGAGGATGTACCGGTCGTCGAGGCCCCGGAGGTGCGCATCGACCTGCCGGTGGACGCCCACCTCCCGGAGGACTACGTGAGCGGCGGCAACGAGCGGCTCGAGGCGTACCGGCGGCTGGCGGCGGCGACCACCGCCGCCGAGGTCGACGACGTCGCCACCGAGTGGCGGGACCGCTACGGGGAGCCGCCCCCGCCGGCCCGTTCCCTGCTCGACGTGGCCCGTCTCCGAGTCGAGGCGCGGCGGGTCGGACTCGCCGAGATCGTCAAGGTGCGCAACGAGATCCGCCTCGGCCCCGTCTCCCTGCGCGAATCGCAGCAGGTCCGGCTGCGCCGGCTGGCCCGGGGAGCGGTGCTTCGCGGCGAGAAGCTGTTCCTGCCCGCCCCGCGCCAGACGCTGCTGGATTCACAGCTCTCGTTCATTCGTACAATGTGGCCTCCCGCCGAGGAGGAGCCAACCTGATGCGTCGAGCCCGTCGTCTCCTGCTGATCGTCGCCGTGACCGCCCTGGCAGCCACCGCTTGTTCCTCGACGTCCGATTCGCTGGCCACGGTGAACGGCACCACGATCACCCGCTCCGACCTGGTGGCGCTGCGTCCCAGCTACCAGGATCCCGTATCGGTCGACGTCGAGCAGATGCGCAGCGACCTCACCGCCCTGATCGTGCTGCAAGCGGTACAGGACGCCGCCGAGGCGCAGTTCGGGATCGTCTTGACCGATGCCGACATCGACGAGCGTGTCGCCAACCCGCCGCCGCGCTACGCCGGCGTGCTGGTCGCGCCGGATCCCAACGCCGACGTGGGTGATTTCGCGCTCCGGGCCGACGCCACGAACACCCTCCTCATCGACGACGTCGTGCCTCGCCTCCTCAAGCTCGACCCCGAGACGGTGGGGTCGACGATGCAGAGCAGTCCCGAGCAGTTCGCCAAGGTCTGCGTGCGGCACATCTCGGTGGCGACCGAGGAGG
>CAYUDA010000061.1:0-8689 GCA_964443425.1 uncultured Acidimicrobiaceae bacterium | reverse complement strand
GCCCGCGGCCTCACCGTGGTGGAGGTCCCGATCGTCTTCCGCGACCGGCAGCGGGGGGACTCGAAGATGGATCTGCGCATCACCCTGGAGGCGATGGGGCTGGTGACCCGGTGGGGGATGCGCCGCCTCCTCCTCCGCCGGGGTCCGGCGTGATGGAGGTCACCGCCCGCCCCGCCGCGGTGGGCGACGTCCCGGAGCTGCTCCGCCTCTACCGCGCCCTGGAGCAGGAGATGACGACTCTCAAGCCGGTGTGGTCGCTCGCCGACGGCCTGGCGGAGCCGGCCGAGGTGGCCCTGGGTGGGCTGCTCGGTGACCCGGACTCCCAGGTCTGGCTCGGGTTCGTCGACGATGCTCCGCTCGGGTTCCTGTGGGCCCGGGTGGAGGCGCTGCTGCCGCAGGCGGAGGGGGCCGAGGTGGGGGTGGTGCACCTGATCTACACCGAACCGGAGGCACGCCGGGTTGGTCTCGGCGAGGCGATGCTCGACGGCGCCCTCACTGCGCTGCGGCGGCGCTCGGTGCTGCGCTTCGACGCCCGGGTGAGCCCGGGGCACCGCGACGCCAAGAACTTCTTCGAGAGCTTCGGCTTCTCGGCTCGCCTCATCGTCATGTTCCGGGACGAGACGCCGGGGGAGCGGCGCTCCCGCTGGCAGGCGATCGGCGGATCGTGACGGCCCGCCGTCCCGACGTCGTGGAGCTGCTCCAGGCACTGATCCGGAACGCCTGCGTCAACGACGGCACTCCCGACTCGGGTCAGGAGCACCGCTCGGTGGCGACGTTGCAGGCGTACCTGGGGCGCCCCGGCACGGTGATCGAGCCCCATCCGGGGCGCCAAAGCGTCGTCTACCGGGTGGAGGGACGCGATCCGGACGCCCCGGCGCTGGCGCTGCTGCCACACCTCGACGTGGTGCCCGCCAACCCGAAGGGATGGAGCCGTGACCCCTTCGCCGCCGAACGCCACGAGGGGTTCGTGTGGGGGCGAGGCGCCCTCGACATGCTCAACATCACGGCGGCGATGGCGGCGGTGTTCCGCCCCTACCTGACCGGCGAATTGCCGCCCCTTCCCGGAGACCTGGTGCTGGGGGCGGTGGCGGACGAGGAGGCGGGCGGGGCGCTGGGGGCCGGCTATCTCGTCGAGCATCACTGGGACCTGATCGCCTGCGATGACCTGCTGACCGAGGTGGCGGCTCCGGGGTTCGGGGCCGGCGCCGATGCGGTGCTCCCCGTGACCGTCGCCGAGAAGGGACCGTCGTGGCGCACGCTGCGGGCGACGGGAGAGCCGGGGCACGCCAGCCAGCCCCACGGGACCCGCAACGCCCTCGTTCCGCTGGCGGTGGCGGCGGCCCGGCTGGCGGAGGAGCCGCTCCCGGTGCTGATCACCGACGAGTGGCGCCGCTTCGTCACCGCGGTCGGCCTTCCCGCCGAGCTGACCGACCCCGCCAGCGTCGACGACGCCGTGGCCGGACTCGACGCGGTGGATCCCGCGCTGGGGCGATGGGCCCACGCCTGCACCCACCTCACCGTGACTCCCACCGTGATCGAGGCGGGAACGGCGCAGAACGTGGTACCCGACGAGGGGCTGCTGCGCATCGACGCCCGGCTCCTCCCCGGCCAGGACGACACCGCGGTCGACGACCACCTGGGCGAGGTGCTCGGCTCGATGCTCGACGACCTGGCGGTGACGACCGACACCCGGTTTGCGCCCACCGCCTCACCGACGTCGGGTCCGTTGTGGGAGGCGATGGGAGACGCCGCCGGGGCGGGGACCGGCTCGCGGCGGCTGGCGCCGATGCTGATCCCGGTCACCACCGACGCCCGCTTCTTCCGGGCCCGCGGGGTGCACGCCTACGGGGCCGGTCTCTTCGACGACCGGATGGGCTTCGGGGAGCTGCTCGGCATGTTCCACGGCAACGACGAGCGGGTCAGCGAAGAGAGCGTGGGGCGCACCACCGAGTTCCTGGCGACCACGGTGCGTCGCTTCGGGGAGCGGACCTCCCGCTAGCCGGCGGTCTCCTGCGGCGTCTCCGGCGGGCCCTCCGCCCCGTCCCACTCCTTGGGGATGACCGAGGTGGAGAGGTGTTCGGCTTCGATGTCCTCCCGCTTCAGCCCGAGCACGAACAGGATGGCGTCGAGGTAGGGCACCTGCAGGGTGGCGTCGGCCGCCGCCGCAACCACCGGCTTGGCGTTGAAGGCGATCCCGAGTCCGGCCCGGCTCAGCATCTCGAGGTCGTTGGCCCCGTCGCCGATGGCGACCGCCTGCTCCGGACTGATCCCGTCGGCGGCGGCGATCTCTTCGAGGAGGCGCGCCTTGGCGAGGCCGTCGACGATGTCGCCCTCCAACTCGCCGGTGAGTCGGCCGTCGGCGATGGTGAGGTGGTTGGCGTGGGCGCTGTCGGCGCCGAGCAGGTCGCGGGCGTACTCGGCGAAGAGGTCGAAGCCGCCCGAGACGATGGCGACCCGGTAGCCGAGCCGTTTCAGGGTGCGTACGAAGGTGCGGGCGCCCGGGGTGAGTCGCAGCCGGTCCCGTACCCGATGCAGCGTCGCCTCGGGGAGGCCGGCGAGGAGCCGGACCCGCCGCCGCAGGGCGGTCTCGAAGTCGAGGTTGCCGGCCATGGCCTCGGCGGTGAGGGCGGCGATCTCGGCCTCCACCCCCGCTTCGGCGGCGAGCAGGTCGATGACCTCGTCCCTGATCAGGGTCGAGTCCATGTCGACGACGACGAGGCGCTTGGCGCGGCGGGCGAGCCCTTCGCGCTCGATGGCGATGTCGACGTGGTGTTCGTGGGAGGCCTGCAGCAGGCTGGAGCGGAGCTGCTCCAGGTCGCTGCCGACGATGATCAGCTCGTAGCTGATGACCGGGTAGTTGGAGAGCCGCACGATCCGCTCGATGTTGGCTCCGACCGAGGCGATGGCGTCCGCCACCGCCCCCAGCTCACCGGCATCGAGGGTGCGCCCGATCACGATCACGGCGAAGCGGGGGCGCTGCGGTTCGCGCCTGCCGTTCTCGATCACCTCGAAGTCGATGTGGATGTCGCGTTGCCAACCGAAGAAGAGCAGGTCCTTGAGCGGGGAGCGGGCCTCGTCGACCGAGACGAAGATCCCGAGGTTGAGGCGGTCCCGCACCACCACCTGCTCCATGTCGAGCACCTCGGCGCCGGCGTCGGAGAGGATGTGGAGGATCCCGGCGGTGATGCCGGGGCCGTCGATGCCGGTGACTCTGACCAGCATCGTCTGGCCTAACGTGTCGGCGGCGCCGTCGCTTGCCCCGGGAGGGGGGTCGGGGGCCCCGGAGTCGGACGTGGGAGCGGTCATGGTGGGATTTGTAGCCGGTCGAGGTGGTTTGGGCAATGTGAGGACGATCGTCAGCGACCTCGACGGCGTCGTCTACCTCGGCAGCGAGGGCATCCCCGGGTCGGGGGAGGCGCTGGGGCGCCTGACGGACGACGGCTACCGGTTGCTGTTCGTCACCAACAACTCGAGCAGGTCGCGCTTCGAGGTCGCGGCCCGCATTGCCTCCATCACCGGGTTCCCGGCCGAGCCCGAGAACGTGGTCGGCTCGGGCCTGGCCACCGCCCGCTTCCTGGTGGGACGGGTCCGGAAGGTGTTCGTGGTGGGCGGGGACGGGCTCCGTGAGACCCTGGAGGGGGAGGGCATCGCGGTGGTGAAGGACGCCGACGACGCCGAAGCGGTCGTGGTGGGGCTCGATCCCGAGTTCACGTACCGGCGGCTGGTGGAGGCCACCCGGGCGCTGCGCAACGGGGCCGACTTCTACGCCACCAACACCGACGCCTCCTTCCCGACCCCGACCGGGTTGCAGCCCGGCGGCGGGGCGATCGTGGCGGCGCTGGCGGTGGCCTCGGGTCGGGAGCCGGTGGTGTGCGGCAAGCCCCACGGCCCGATGCGGGATCTGGTGCGGTCCATGGTCGACGGCAACGTCCTCGTGGTGGGCGACCGTCCCGAGACCGACCTCGCCATGGGGAAGGCGGAGGGCTGGGCGACCGCCCTGGTGCTCACCGGGGTCGTTGCCGATCCGGCCGAGGTGGAACCCGCCTACACCCCGGATCTGGTGGTGGCGTCGCTCGCCGACCTGCCGGACGTCCTTGCCCGAGAGCGGGGCGTCTGAGGGCAGGGGTCACACGCCGAAACGCCCCGCCATGGTGGAGTGCAAGGTGGCGACCCGGCGCAGCAGGACGGTGCGGAGCGGCAGCGTCAGCAGCAGCCCGAAGGCGAAACCGCCGACGTGGGCCTGCCACGCCACCGACGCGTCCTGCAACCCGAACTGGCTCAAGAACCAGATCCCGAGGAACAGGACCGCCGGAACCGGGACGAAGAAGATCAGGAGCAGGGTGAGCACCCGGTGGGTGGGGTAGAGCACCAGGTAGGCGCCGAGCACCCCGGCGATGGCGCCCGAGGCGCCGATCAGGGGGTCGGTGGAGGTGGGGTTGGCGAGCACGAACGCGGCGGTGGCGACGATGCCCGACGCCAGGTACATGGCGAGGTAGCCGAGCGATCCGTAGGCCTCCTCGACGTTGTTGCCGAAGATCCACAGGAACCACATGTTGCCGAGGATGTGGATGACGCTGCCGTGGAGGAACATCGAGATGAGGCCGGCGAGCCAGATGTCCTTGTTCGGGAACTCGGCGGGGACACCGGCGTCGTGCTCGTCGCAGACGCCGGTGCGGATCTCGGTGGCGGTGAGGGCGTCACCGGTGGTCAGCTCGCAGGAGATGGCGGCGTTCTCGTAGAGGAACTCCGTCTCCCGGTTGGGGTCGTCGCTGGGTTGCCAGAGGAAGAAGGCGGCGAGGTTGGCGGCGATGAGAAGGATCGTGACCAGCGGGAAGACCCGGGTCGGGTTGAGGTCACGAATCGGAATCAAAGCGTGATCCTGTCGGAGCGGCCGGTCATAATGCCGCCATGGATGATACGCGTTCAGGGCCGGAAGCCGACGGTGCCGCCGGCACGGGTGAAGCAGACCACGACGCCGATCCGGTGACGGCCCTCGAGGGAATGGACCCGGCGGAGGCGGTTGCGGCCGCCGAACGGCACGCCGCCGAGCTCGCGGCGCGGCTCGAAGGCGTCGTGGGGCGTCCCGGGGAGCCGGAGTCGGGCGACGCCGGGCCGGACGGTCCGGCCGGGGGCGACCCAGACACCGGGGAGGCGGGAGAGGGGCCGGGCCGCTGACGAGACGGCGCCTCGACACCGAGCTGGTCCGCCGCAAGCTGGTTCCGAGCCGGGCCGCGGCGCGCCACGCCCTGGAGCAGGGCCTCGTGGAGGTCGACGGGATCGCGGAGCCGAAGCCGGCCACCCTCGTCGAGCCGTCGGCGGTGGTGCGACTCGCCGCCACTCCCTCCCGCTATGTGAGCCGGGGCGGCCTCAAGCTGGAGCGGGCGCTCGACGTGTTCGAGATCGCGGTGGCGGGGAGGCGGGCCGTCGACGTCGGAGCTTCGACCGGCGGGTTCACCGACTGCCTGCTGCAGCGGGGTGTGTCCTCGGTGGTGGCGGTCGACGTCGGCTACGGTCAGCTCGACTGGGGGCTGCGCACCGACGATCGGGTGGAGGTGGTGGAGCGCACCAACATCCGCTACGCCGACCCGGAGGACCTGGGGGCGCCGTTCGATCTCGTCGTCGCCGACCTCTCGTTCATCTCCCTGGGGACGGTGGCCGGCCAGCTCCGGGCGTTGGGGGCGGAGGGCACCGACTGGGTGCTGCTGGTGAAGCCCCAGTTCGAAGCCGGTCGTGGCCAGGTGGGGAAGGGTGGGGTGGTGCGCGACCCCGAAGTGCGGGCCGCCGCGGTGGTGGCAACGGTCGGCGCCCTCGAGTCGGACGGACTCGGGGTCCGTGGTGCGGTAGCGTCTCCGGTGACGGGCGCCAAAGGCAACCGCGAGTTCCTGGTGTGGGCACGGCGGGGGCCCCGGGTGCTGAGCGACGAGGACGTGCGGAGGGTGGTGTTCGATGCAGGGTGACAGTGCCCTGGTGCTGGGGTTGGTCGTCCACGAGACGAAGGAGTCGGCTCGTGCCGTCGCCGGTCGGCTGGCACAGGCCGCTGCCGTTCGCGGCATCGTCACGGTCGAAGCCGGCCCCGAGGGGTTCCCCCGGCCGGTCACGGTCGTGGTCGGCATCGGCGGTGACGGCACCCTGCTGCAGGCGGCGGGGCTCGCCTTCGGCGGCGACATCCCGGTCATCGGCGTCAACCTGGGGAAGGTGGGCTACCTCACCGACGTGGCCCCCGACGCCGTCGAGCTGTTGCTCGACCGCCTCGGCGCCGACTCGCTCGAGGTCAACCGGCGCATGACGGTGGCGGCGACCGCCCCCGACGGCCGCACCTTCGTCGGCATCAACGACGTGGTGCTGGAGAAGGTGATGACGCAGCGGGTCGTCGAACTCGGCGTCGCGATCAACGACCGCTACTTCGCCACCTACCGCTCCGACGGCATCATCGTCGCCACCCCGCTCGGGTCGACCGCCTACTCGCTGTCGGCGGGGGGTCCGGTGGTCGATCCCGAACTCGACGCCCTCATCATGACCCCGGTGGCGCCCCACTCGCTGCTGTCACGCTCGATCATGCTCTCCCCCGACGCGGTGGTGAAGCTCACCGTCGCCGGGGAACGTCCCGTCCGGGTCAACCTCGACGGGCGGGAGGCGTTCGAGATGGAGGAGGGCGAGGTGACCACCATCGGGCGCGGCGCCCGCCCGGTGCGGTTCCTCTCCCTGGGCCGCCATCCCTTCCCGCAGGCGGTGCGTCACCAGTTCGGTCTCGACCATGCTTGACGAGCTGCGGGTCGCCAACCTCGGCATCATCGAGGCGGCCCATATCGAGCCGGGGCCCGGGCTGGTGGTGGTGACCGGAGAGACCGGCGCCGGCAAGACGCTGCTGCTGGGGGCACTGCGCCTGCTGCTGGGGGCGACCGCCCACAAGGAGGCGATCGGGCCTTTCGGTTCCGAGCTGGAGGTGGAGGGCCGGTTCGTCGACGCCGACGGGAACGAGACCACGCTGCGGCGTCGCGTCACCGAGTCGGGGCGCTCCAAGGCCTACCTGGACGACGCCATGGCCCCGGTGCGGGCGCTGGCGGAGCGTACCGACGGCATGGTGGAGGTGATCGGCCAGCACGACCAGATGACCTTGACGACCCCGCGGGGGGTGCGGGGCCTCCTCGACGGGGCTCTCGACGGCGAGGGGGAAGCGGCTCTGGCGTCGTACCGGGAGGCGTGGGAGTCGCTGCGGGAGCTGCAGCGCACCGTCCGCCGCCTCGGCGGCGACCGCCGCGAGCTGGAACGTGAACTCGACCTGGTCCGCTACCAGGCGGACGAGATCGCAGCGGCCGGGTTCGCCCCCGGCGACGACGAGGAGCTGATGACGCGGGCCGGGCGGCTCCGCAACGCCGAAACGCTGCTGGAGGGTCTGGCCGCGGCGCGCCGAGCCCTCGACGACGAGGGGGCCGGTGGTCACCTCGCCATTGCGATGGGGGAGCTGCGACGGCTCGCCGCCGTCGACCCGGATCTGAGGTCGCTGGCGCAGCAGGCCGGTGAGGCGGCGGAGGCGCTGGCGGCAGTGGCGGAAGAGGTCGCGGCCGTCGCCGACGACCTCGACCACGACCCGTCCGAGCTGGCGCCCCTCGAGGAGCGCATCGCCCTGCTCGGCGGGCTGCGGCGCAAGTACGGCGAGACCCTGGACGAGGTGCTCGAGTTCGGATCCGGGGCAGCCCGGCGGGCCGGGGAACTGACCGCCCTGCTCGACCGTGCCGGGAAGCTGCAGGACGAGATCGCCGCCGCCGAGGAGCAGGCCCGTGCCGCCGCCGCCCGGCTCCGGGCAGCCCGGGAGCGGACCGCCCAGCGGCTTGCCGCCGCCGCCGGCGAGCATCTCCGGGAGCTGGGGATGAGCGACCCGGTGGTGACGCTTTCGGTCACCGAGGCGGAGCTGGGTCCCGATGGGGCCGACCGGGTCGGCCTCGAATTCGCTTCCGACGCCTCCCTCACGCCCGGTCCGGTCGCCAAGGTCGCCTCCGGCGGGGAGTTGAGCCGCCTGGTGCTGGCACTGCGCCTCGCCGCCGGGGCCGCCACCACCGAGGTGGTGGCCTTCGACGAGATCGACGCCGGGGTCGGCGGGGCCACCGCCCTGGCCCTCGGCGAGAAGCTGGCGGCGCTGAGCCGGGGCCGCCAGATCCTCTGCGTCACCCACCTGCCGCAGGTGGCGGCACACGCCGACACCCACTACCTGCTGGAGCGCGACGGGACGAGAGGGCGGGTGCGGGAGCTGTCCGGCGACGAGCGTGTCGCCGAGCTGGCCCGGATGCTGGCGGGCATGCCGGAGAGCGAGAAGGGTCAGGAGCACGCCGCCGAGCTGCTGGCGGCGGCGGGGCACCGTCCCTGAGCCGCGAATACCGGATCCCCGGGATCGGGGAAACCCGATGCTATCCTTCTACCTTCCTAGGTGGAGAACCCAGCATGACCAGGTACGTGTTCGTCACGGGTGGCGTGACCTCGAGCCTCGGGAAGGGGATCACCGCCGCATCTCTCGGTCGACTGCTCAAGTCCCGAGGTCTGCGCGTCATCACCCAGAAGCTCGATCCGTACATCAACGTCGATCCCGGCACCATGAATCCGTTCGAGCACGGTGAGGTGTATGTCACCGACGACGGGGGCGAGACCGACCTCGATCTCGGCCACTACGAGCGGTTCGTCGGGGAGAACCTGCGCC
>CAYUDA010000060.1:0-8747 GCA_964443425.1 uncultured Acidimicrobiaceae bacterium | reverse complement strand
TGGCGGCCGGCATCTGGGCCCGGGCGAAGATGCCGTAGTAGTCGCCGCCGGTGTCCGGGTCCTCACGGGCCCGCGCCCCCCGGATGTCACCCCCCGACCAATTGGCATCGAATGAGGAGAAACTCAGCATCAGCTCCTCGTAGATGAGGCCGGCGAGCCGGTCGGCGCCCGGCACCGACATGGCGTAATACACCTCGGTCCCCGCAACGTCCGTGTGGGTGTTGGGCACCGTGTTGTTGTGGATCGACACCAGCACGTCGGCTCCGGCGGCGTTGGCGAGTTCGGCCCGGTACCCGAGGCCCGCTTCGAAGTCCCCCCCGTTGGGACCGGCCGGGTCCCGGGTGAGCCACACCTGACCGAAGCGGGGCAGGTCGCTCCCGGCCGAGATCGCTCCGGTCGCCCAATCCACCGTATGGGGCTCTTCCATGAGGTTCCGGATCCGGTCCGCGATGTCCAGGTTGACTTCCTTCTCACCGAGGCCGGTGGGGCCGACCCCTCCCCAGTCGCGGTCGCCGTGCCCGGGATCGACCACGACCACCGCGGCACTCAGATCGAACCCGGGACCGGGTGTCGCCCGCTTCGCCTGCGGAATCACCTCGACGTCGCTCTGGCGTACCCAGGCGGGATCGTTGCAGGTGGTCATGACCTCGAGCCACTCCCCGTCCCGGCGCTGAAACCCGAGGGTGATGCCGTCGTGGATCCGCATGAATGCCGGGCCGCCCGGCGTCTCCGACAGCTCGACTCCTCCGGACGGCACGATGACGATGCCCGCCGTCGCCTCGTCCGGCGACACCGCCGAAGTGGTGGTGGTGACGGCCGCCTCGCTCCCGGTCGGATCGGCGCCGCTACCGCCCGACGTGTCCGGCGGGGAGAGGTTCGGGCCGCTGCAGGCGGCGGCGGTCAACGCGGCGGCGGCGAGCAGCAGCAGCGGGCGATGTGTTCGGGATGTGCGAGATACGTGCATCGTCCACCGCGGCGGGGTCGCACGATTATCTCACGGCGTCCGGTTTACCCGAGGTACCCCGTCGCGACGTCAGAGGCGCTCGGCCACCGTCTTCATCTCCATGAAGAGACGCAGGTAGTCGGGGCCACCCGCCTTGGCGTTGGAGCCGGACATCTTGAATCCACCGAAGGGCTGGATGCCGACGAGGGCCCCGGTGATCTTGCGATTGATGTAGAGGTTGCCGACGTCGAACTCCCGGATGGCCCGCTCGACGTGCCGCCGGTCTCGCGAGAACAGGCCACCGGTGAGGCCGAACTCCGTGCCGTTGGCAACGGCGATCGCCTCGTCGAAGTCGGCCACCGCCAGCACCGAAAGCACCGGCCCGAAGATCTCGTGCTGGGCGAGGCGGGCGTCGGGGCGGACCCCACGGAAGATGGTCGGCTCGAGGTAGTAGCCGCCTTCGTGCTCGATGGCATGACCGCCGAGCACCAGGTCCGCCTCGGACTTCCCCCTTTCGATCTCCTCGAGGATGGCGCGGTGCTGCACCTCGGTGATCACGGGACCGACCGGGTAGTTGGCTGCCGGCGGCCCGACCTCGAGGGCCGAGGCTGCGGCGACGACCCGTTCCAGCAGCTCGTCGTGGATCGCGGCGACCGCGATGAGCCGGGAGCAGGCGGAGCACTTCTGACCCTGGTACCCGTAGGCACTGGCGACGGCGGCCGCCGCCGCCGCCTCGAGGTCGGCGGTCTCGTCGACGATCAGGGCATCCTTGCCACCCATCTCCAAGAAGGCCCGTTTCAGCCACGTCTGGCCGGGTTGGACCATGGCGGATCGCTGCGCGATGCGCAGACCGACCTCCTTGGAGCCGGTGAAGTTGACGAAACGGGTGCGGGGATGGTCGACGAGCAGGTCGCCGATGACGGCCCCGGAGCCGGGGAGGAAGTTGACCACCCCGGGCGGGATCCCGGCCTCGGCAACGGCCTCCATGAACTTGGACCCGATCACCGGCGTCGCCGATGCCGGCTTCAGCACCACGGTGTTGCCTGCCACCACCGGCCCCACCGTCATCCCGACCAGGATGGCGAGCGGGAAGTTCCATGGGGGAATGACGACGCCGGCACCGAGCGGGACGAGGAACGACTCGTTGCGCTCACCCGGGTAGTCGTAGGTCGGCACGTCCATCTCGGTCGCCTGGAGGGCGTAGTAGTGGCAGAAGTCGATCGCCTCGGCCACGTCCGCCTCCGCCTCGGCCCAGTTCTTCCCTGCCTCGAATGTCTGCCAGGCGGCCATCTCGAACTTGCGGCTCGCCAGAAGATCCCCGACCCGGCTCACCAGCCGGGCCCTCTCCTCCACCGGCCGGGCCGCCCAGTCCGGGAATGCAGCCCAGGCAGCCTCCAGCGCCTGCTCGACGTGGGCCTCGGTGGCGGAGGCGGCCCGCCCGATCTCGAGGCTGGGACGGGACGGATCGACGCTACGGATCAGCCCGTCGGTGATGATGCGGTCGGCGCCGACGACGAGCGGAGCGATTCTGCCGAGCTGGCCCTCGACCACGGCGAGGGCGGATTCGTAGCCGGCGTGCGGGCCGGGCTCGGAGAAGTCGGAGTAGGGCTCGGTGCGGAACTCCATCTCGGCCTCCTGGTGCTGGACCGGCGATCTCTCAGACCGAGAGTATCAGAGGCTGGAGTCCAGGCCCGTTCCAATGGTCCGCTGCCATGCCGCCCCGCGGAAAACCCCTGAAGAACGGCCCGGTGGAACCGATAATCACCCCGTGAAACCCAGGGTTCTCGTAGTCGAAGACTCGGTGAGCGTGCGACGCCTCATTGAGGTGTGCCTCCGTGTACTGGATGTGGAGCTGCTCGGCGCCGAGGACGGGATCCTGGGATTGAAGATGGCCCGTGAGATCCTGCCCGACGCCATCGTGCTCGACATCGGACTGCCCGGCATGGACGGGTGGGAGGTGCTCCGGCACCTGCGCGCCGACGAAGCAACCCGGTCCATCAAGGTGTTGGTGCTCACCGCCCACGCCCAGCCCGAAGTCGCCGAACAGGCGGCTCAAGGGGGCGCCGACGACTTCATGACCAAGCCCTTCCGCCCGACGGACCTGCGGGAGCGGATCGAGAAGCTCCTCGCCGGCTGACCCGCAACGCCACGAGTCGCCCCTGCGACGTGGTACCAATACCGTCATGTCGCCGTCACCCGGACGCCTCTCCGTCGCCTCTTGGATCATCTACGACCTCGCCAACACGATCTTCGCCCTCGGCGTCGGCGGCCTCTACTTCGCCACCTGGCTCACCCAGAGCGGCTGGCCCGATGCGGCGCTGTCGATGGCGCTGTCGGCGGCGATGGTGGTGGTCATCGTGCTCTCCCCCTGGATCGGGATGGTCGGGGACCACGTCGGGCATCGCGTCCCGCTGCTGATCCCCACCACCCTGCTCGCGGTCACCGCCACCTTCTTCCTGGCAACGGTCCCGGTGGGCCCGTCGCTGGTGTTGTTCTCCCTAGGGCTGATCGGCTTCAACCTGGGAGGCGTCATCTACGACTCGCTGCTGCCCGACGTCAGCACCGAGGAGAACCGGGGCCGGATCTCCGGCTGGGGCATCGGCGTCGGCTACGGCGGGTCGGTGATTGCCGTCCTGGTGGGCCGGCTCCTACTCGACAGCTACGGGTTCGCCGTCGTCTTTCGCTCCATCGCGGTGCTGTTCCTGGTGTTCTCGCTCCCGGCTTTCCTGTTCATCCGGGAGCGGCCCCGGGCCGCATTGCCCGGGCCCCCTCCCGGCATCGGGTCGAGCGTGCACCACCTCGTCTCGGCGTGGCGGGCCGCCGCCGGCTACCGGGGAGTGGTCCCGTTCCTGCTGGGGCGGTTCTTCTACACCGACGCCGTCAACACCCTCATCGGCGGGTTCCTGGCGATCTTCGTCATCCGGGAACTCGACTTCACCGAGGGGGAGGTGCAGATGCTGTTGGCGCTCGCCATCGTCGCCGCCATCATCGGCGGCATCGGATCGGGCCCACTCATCGACCGGCTCGGACCGCGCCGGCTCCTCCACCTCGCGCTCTACGCCTGGATGGTCACCATGCTCGGAGGCATCGCCGCCGCCCTCGCCTCCACTCCCTGGCTCGCCTGGCCGGTGGCCGGGCTGGGCGGCGTCTCCCTCGGGTCGACCTGGGCGGCCGACCGGGTCTACATGGCCCGCATCGCCCCACCCCGCCGGCTCGGGGAGTTCTACGGCCTCTACGCCACGGTGGGACGGTTCGCCACCGTGCTCGGGCCGCTGGTATGGGCGATCATCGTCAACCTGCTGCATTGGCCCCGCTCGGCGGCGATGGCGGCCCTCATCGGCTTCTTGGTGACGGCCCGCCTCATCCTGCGCCGGGTCGACGACACCCCCCGCCAGTGGCGCCCGGAGGACCTGCTGGAGGCCGACGGCTAGCGCCGGGCCTGCAGGATCTCGACCACCTGGTCGTCGGTCACCTGGGTGAAGTCGGCGTACCACTCCCCCACCGCCATGAAGCGGCGTGGCTGCAGCGGGCAGACCATGGTGTCGACCCCGGCGGCGAGCCGGGCGACCGAGGTGGGAGGGCCGACCGGCACCGCCCCCACCAGCCGGGCAGGAGCACCCGCCGCGATCGCCGCCAGCACCGCCTCGAACGTCGATCCGGTGGCGATGCCGTCGTCGACCACCACCACGGTGCGACCCATGATCGGCGGCGGCGGCCGGTCGCCCCGGTAGCGGGCGGCACGCCGCGCCAGCTCGTCGCGTTGCCGATCGATCTCGGCGGCGAGGTACTCGGGGGTGACGGCGAGGCGTCGCACCAGGTCGGCGTCGACCACCGGGTCGCCCTGCTCGGCGATGGCGCCGATCGCCAGCTCCCGGTTGCCGGGCGCCCCCAGCTTGCGCGCCAGCGCCACGTCGAGGGAGGCGCCGAGGGCGGCCGCCACCTCGGCGGCCACGGTGACCCCACCGCGCGGCACCCCCAGCACCAGCACGTCGTCGGGGTCGAATGGGTCAAGAGCGGCCGCCACCGCGGTGGCGAGCCGGCGTCCTGCCTCGCGTCGGTCGGCGTAGGACATGTCGTTCAGCGTACCTCCGGCGGGTAGCCTGCTGCTCCCACATGAGAACAGCGCTCCTCGTCGCCAACCCTTCGGCCTCCGGGTTCACCGGCGGCCGCTTCCGGGAGGTCCTCGCCATCCTGGGCGAGGCCTACGACGTGATCCCGGTGTGGCCCAACGGACCCGCCGAGTCCCGCCAGAGCGCCGCCGAGGCCGCCGCCGACGGCATCGACGTCGTCGTCGCCATGGGCGGGGACGGCGTGGTCCATCACGTCGCCAACGGGCTGGTCGGCACCTCGACCGCCCTCGGGATCCTGCCGGCGGGGACCATCAACGTGGTGGCCCGGCTCCTCGGCATCCCGCAGAAGACGGCACAGGCGGCCCGGACCCTGCTCGACGCCGAGCCGCGGCGCATCCCGGTGGCCCACATGGCGTCGGACAGCCGGATCGGGGCCCGCTCCGAATACGCGGTGTTCTCCCTCGGGATCGGCTTCGACGCCGACGTGGTCGGCATCGTCGAGCAACGTCCCTACACCAAGTACGCATGGGCCTCGCTGTCGTTCGCCAAGGCCGCCACCTCCCAGATCGTCGGCACCTACCGCACCCGCGCTCCCAACATGGTGGTGGAGTGCAACGGGGACCGCGCCTACGCCGTGAGCGTGCTGATGCAGGTTCACGACGTGTACACGTACTTCGGGCGGGTGCCGTTGCGCCTGGGCCCGGCCGGGGCGGGACCGACCGCCCTCGCCGCCGAACGCCTCACCGTGGTGGGAACCCTCGATCTGCTGCGGCGCGCCGCCCTCGGAGGGTCACCGGCCGATCATCCCGGCGTGCGGGTGTGGAGCGGCTTCGACAAGCTCGTGATCGAGGCGGAGCCGCAGAGCCATTTCCAGGCCGACGGGGAGCTGCTCGGCCCCACTTCGTCGCTCGAGATCACTCCGGTGCCGGATGCTCTGACGGTGCTTCATCCGGTCCCGGGCGAGGATCGCTCGCTGCTGCGCCGTCTCCGCCTGAGGCGTTGATGACGGTGAGGTGCGGGAACGGGATCTCGATCCCCTCGGCGTCGAACCGCTTCTTGATGCGACGCAAGAATTCGCGCCGCACCCCCCAACGGGCTTCCGGATCGACCCGGACGACGGCCCGCAGCCGGATCGACCAATCCCCGAGGGCGTCGATCCCGAAGACCTCGGGCTCGGCACGGAAGAGGTGGCTCCATTCCGGGTCCTGGGTGAAGGCGGTGAGTTCGTCGGTGAGGACCGCGATCGCCTGGTCGACGTCGGAGGCGTAGTCGATGTCGACGTCGATCACCGCCTGCGCGAAGCCTTGGGTGTAGTTGGAGGCGACCCGGATCGCCCCGTTGGGGACGTAGTGGACATATCCGTCGAGGTCGCGCAGCACCGTGGTGCGGAGCCGGATCGCCTCCACCTTCCCGACGGCGTCGGCCACCTTGACGACGTCGCCGAGGTTGTACTGGTTCTCGGCGACGATGAGGAACCCGCCGATCACGTCCTTGATGAAGTCCTGGGCGCCGAAACCGACGGCGATGCCGACCACGGAGCCGACCGCCAGCAACGGGCCGATGGACACCCCCCAGGCATCGAGCACGATGAGGACAAGCGCCACCAGCAGCGTGACGACCATCATCATCCGCGCCACGGTCCACAGCGTCTCGATGCGCTGCACCCGCTCCGGACCGTCGAGCCCGTCCTGCTCCAACGCCTGGTCGGACATGCGCCTCACCACCCGGGCCCCGACCCGGCGCAGCGCGAACCACAGCACCAGGAACCCGACGAGCACGACGCCGGTCTCGATGAGGCGCGGGATCCACTCCTCGGTGGTGGAGGCGGTGGTGCCGTCCGCGGCAGCGGCGAGGGTGAGGGCCTCGATCACGTCCGTCTCCTGATTCTCTCGGCGAGTTGGTACGCCGCCAATCCGGCGTGGGTCACGCTCGCCCCGAACAGGGCGCGGTCCCACAGCAGCTCCGCCAGCGGCCTTCCCACCCTACCGTCCAGGTCGGCCTCGGCGGCACGTCGCCGTGCCGTCTCGGCGGCGCCGCGGCGGCCCCGTGGCGGCGGAATCGAGCCGGCCGCGGTGGCGGCCTGCGCCACGGCGTCGGCCACGACCGCCGGCCCGAACGACCCCCGGAGCGTCTCGCCGTAGCCGACCCCGACCTCGGCGGCGAGGGAGGCGACGAAGTCCTCGATGCGGCAGGCGGCGTCGTCGCGGGCGGCGGCCCCGGTGCCGGGAAGGACCTGTTCGGCGACGGCGCGGCGGGTCTCGGCCCAGCGGTCCTCGAAGTCGAGCGCGGTGCCGTGCCACACGGCGGCGGCGGTCCCCAACTCACGCACGATGAGCAGGGCGTCGGCGACGAGCTTGCCGAGCATGGTGCGTTTGCGGTCGAGGCGGGTGGTGAGGTGATCGCGCAACAGGTCGACACCGCGGCGCCTCCCTTCCGGCGGGTCGGCAGCCGTCGCGAACGGCTCGGCCTCGAGGTATCCGTCGTCGCCGAGGAGTTCGCCCAGGTGCTGGCGCACCTCGTCGAGCTGTCCGGGACGGAGCCGGTCGATCTTGTTGAGCACGAACACGAACTGGTCCCGGTACGCCGCCAGGGGAAGGAGGAAGTCCTGGTGGAGGGCCGAGTCGGCGTACTTCTCGGCGTCGAGCACCCAGATGACCCCGTCGACCCGGGGAATCAGTTCCTCGACCCGGAGCCGGTGCCAGGCAACCACCGAGTCCATGTCGGGAAGGTCGATCACCGCGAGGTGGGAAAACCCGGAATGGTGGTGACGCTGCTCGACACCGAGCATGTCGAGCAGCATGAGGAGGCTCGGTTCCGGATCCTCCGGCAGGATGACCGCCGCCAGTTCGGTGTGGGGCCGCAGCGTGCTCACCGACACCAGCTCCTCTCCGGCGAGGGCGTTGATGAGACTCGACTTGCCGACTCCGGTGCCGCCGGCGACGGCGAGGACCAGCGTCTCTCCGAGGAAGCCGCGCCGGTTCCGCAGCTCGAGGCTGCGGGCGGCGGCGCGCTCCCACGGCTCAGGGGACACGATCGCCGCGGCTTGAGCCACCGCCAGGTCGAGGGCGTCGAGCAGCTCGGTGACGTCACGCATCGGGCGCCTCGGTCGGCTCGGAGGGTTGGGTATCGGGCGCCGGCTCGGCCTCGGGAGAGGTGGCGGGCCGTTCCGGGTCGCCGAGGGTGGCGATCCGCTGCACGCGTCCGGCGACGGCGGTGGCGACAGCGGCGATGGCGGCGCCGTCGATGAGGTGGTGGAAGCGGCCGGCATCGGCCTGGAGAGCGGCGCCGAGCTGCTCGTCGAGGGAAGCGCGGGCGGCGTCGAGCAGGGCGGCGAGGCGGGAACGGAAGGTGCGGGTGAGTCGGCGCGTCGGCGGCCGTTCCGGGTCGAGCACGAGCGGCCAGAGGTGGCGGACGGCCCGCCGCCGGGCGCCGGGACGGAGCCGGCCACGGCGGGCGTGGCGGATTGCCAGGACGTCCAGCTCCCGTTCGAACTGCTGCAGGGCCGCCTCCACCTTTGCGGTGTCGTGGCCGTGACGCCACAGGTGCTGCCCCTCACCGGTGAGGAGCTGACGTCCCAGCTCGTCGCCGGCCCACGCTTCGGCAGTGCCCTGCGCGGCCCGGCCGGCACGCCGGGTCACGATGCCGACGAGATCGGCGGCGGCACGCTCCCAGGTCTCGCGGGCGGCCAGTTCGGACAGCCCGCCCGCCGCCAGCGTCTCCACCAGGGCGATCGT
>CAYUDA010000059.1:0-8902 GCA_964443425.1 uncultured Acidimicrobiaceae bacterium | reverse complement strand
GCTCTCGCGGGGTGTACCCGAACCGGTCGCAGACCTCGTGCACCGTCGCCCCCGGGTTGGCGATCACCCACGGCAGCATCGAGAGGATACGGGTGAGGCGATGCGCCGTCTTCGGACTCGTCACGGCGCCTCCCCCAGCAGCGCCAGCAGCCGCCGGCGCAGTTCGGGCGGCGCCAGGATCTCGGCGGCGTCATCGAAGCCCAACATCCAACCGACAAAGGCATCGGGCGACGCCACCGGCGTCACCACCTCGATGCCGCCGTCGGGGCGGTCGGTGACGACGCTGCCGGCTCCCAGCTGGCGGCGCGCCCACCAGGCGATCTCGGGATCGAAGACGACCCGGGCCTCGAGGTTCTCCTCCCCTGCCTGCCACGGCGTCTCCGGGATGGTGTCGGAGGCCCGGAACCCGGCGGGACGCTCGAACGCCCTGGACCGCTGACCGGCGGTGATCCCGACGGCACGGTCGAGACGGAAGACTTTGACGTCGCCGGCGGGCCGCACCTCCGGGCCCACCAGGTACCAGTGTCCCCGGCGGTGCACCAGGCCGTAGGGTGCCACCACCCGGGCCCGGTCCCGGTAGCGGAAGGAGAGATGACGCCGATCCGCCACCGCCCCGAAGGCCACACCCAACGCCTCGGCGTCGGCGCCGAGGTCGGCTGCCAGCGGCTCCCCCGAAGCCGTCACCGGGGCGCCACCCAGCTTGAAGAGGGCGTCCGGGCCCGAGGGCTGGCCCCCGATCCGGACCACCTGGGCCGCCAGCCAGAGGGCAGCCCGCTCCTCGTCGCTGAGGCCGGGGTCGGGGAGGGCGTAATCCGACTGCTCCACCACGTAACCGTGCTCGACCTCCCAGGCGTCGGTGGGTCGCAGCTCGAGCGGGATGCCGAGGCGCCGCAGCAGGTCCTTGTCGCGCTCGAACATGCGCCGCCACGCCTCGTCGCTCGCCTGGTCGTAGCCGGCGACCGTCATGCGGATCTCGTCGGCCGTCACCGGGCGCTGCGCCGTGAGCAGGAAGGCCAGCAGGTTGAGGATTCGTTCGATGACACGTTGCATGCTGCGCTGAGCGTATTCCGTGGTGGCGGCGACCGAAAGGACCCCGCCGCCGGTCAGAGGCTGGCGATGAGCTTCTCCACCCGTTCGTCGACCGCTTTGAACGGGTCCTTGCAGAGCACGGTCCGCTGTGCCTGATCGTTCAGTTTGAGGTGCACCCAGTCGACGGTGAAATCACGACGATGGGCCTTGGCGGCCTTGATGAACTCGCCGCGGAGCCGGGCCCTCGTCGTCGCCGGCGGCTGGGTCATGGCGGTGGTGACGGTCTCGTCGGTGACGATCCGCTCCATCTCGCCCCGCCGCTGTAGCAGGTAGAAGATGCCGCGGTCCCGATTCACGTCGTGGTAGCTGAGATCGAGCATGGCGAGCCGCGCCGACGACAGCGGCAGGCCGTGCCGATCCTGATACCCCTGGATGAGACGGTGCTTCGCCACCCAGTCGAGCTCGCGATGCAATGTGAGCGGATCCTTCTCGATGCCGGTCAGCAGGTACTCCCACATCAGCACCGCCTGCTCCACCTCGGGGGGGAACCCGGTGGACCGGGCATAGCGCATGGCACGCTCGAGGTACTCCCATTGGATATCGAGGGCCGACAGCTCCCGGCCGTTCGCCAGCCGCACTCGACGCCGGCAGGTGGCGTCGTGTGAGATCTCGCGGATCGCCCGGATCGGGTTCTCCAGGGTGAGATCGCGAAAGACGACGTCGTCCTCCAGCATCTGAAGCAAAGCGGCGGTGGTCCCCACCTTCACGTAGGTGACGTACTCGGACATGTTGGAGTCGCCGGCGATCACGTGGAGGCGCCGGTAGCGCTCGGCGTCGGCGTGGGGCTCGTCCCGAGTATTGATGATGGGACGGCTCCGGGTCGTCGCCGACGAGATTCCCTCCCAGATGTGCTCGGCCCGCTGGGCGAGGCAGAAGGCGGTGCCCCGCGCCGTCTGCAGCAGCTTGCCGGCACCCGAGAAGATCTGGCGGGTGACGAAGAACGGGATCAGGGTGTCGATGATGCGCTGGAAGTCGCCGTGCCGCCCCACCAGGTAGTTCTCGTGGCAACCGTACGAGTTGCCGGCAGAGTCGGTGTTGTTCTTGAAGAGGTGGATCTGACCCCGGATCCCTTCGTCCTCGAGACGCTGCTCGGCGGAGCGCAGCAGGCCCTCCAGGATTTGCTCACCCGCCTTGTCGTGGGCCACCACGTCGTAGAGGCTGTCACACTCCGCGGTGGCGTACTCGGGGTGGCTGCCCACGTCGAGGTAGAGCCGCGAGCCATTCTCGAGGAACACATTGGAGGACCGGCCCCAGCTCACCACCCGGCGGAAGAGGTAGCGGGCCACCTCGTCGGGTGACAGGCGGCGCTGACCCCGCAGGGTGCAGGTGACCCCGTACTCGTTCTCGATGCCGAAGATGCGCCGCTGCATGCCTGTCAGGGTAGACGCCACTCCCCCTTTCCACACCGGTGGCAAAGACGTAGCCCAAGGTGCGAGAAGCGGCGAGAATGGGGCCGTGAGCATCGACGCCTCCGCTCGCTTCGTACGAGCCACCACCGTGGGCGACCTGGTGGCGGGTCAAGTGCTGGCAGCCCGGCTCCGGTCGGAGGGCATCGAGGTGCGCCTCCACAGCGAGGCGTTCGGGCCCTACCCGACCACGGTGGGCCGTCTCGCCGAGACCGAGCTGTGGGTGCCGCAGGACCGCCTCGAGGAGGCGGCCCAGATCCTCCTCGACAGCGAAGTCCGCAACGCCCTGGCGCCGGCCGAGCCGGATCGGGAGCCGCGGCTGCCGCCGTCGCTGGAGCGCAGGGTGACCGCCGTCGTGATCGGCGCGATCCTGCTGGTGTTGTGGATGCTGCGGATCGTGCGGGTGTTCTGACCCGACATCATCCGGCGGCGCGGGCCGCCTCGATCTCGTCCGGGCCGAGCCGCCGGAACATCCGCCGCCCTCCGGTGCGGTCGAGCACAGCCGCCTCCCACTCGGAGGGTTCGATGTGGTTCTCCCCGATCTCCTCGATGGCGGCGGCGGCGACCCGCACCGTCTCCGGCAAGGCGGTGAGACCGTTCACGGCCTCACCGAGGCGCTCGGTGAGCTGCTCCTCGTTGCCCCCCATCGCCCCGAAGCGCACGATGTCGCGCAGGGTGCCGTCGTACTCGATCCGGTACATCTCGGTGGCGGCAGGGTCGAGGCCGATCTCGGCCACCATCACCTCGACCTCGTACGGCTTCACCTCGTGGGTGAAGATCTGGCCGAGGGTCTGCGAATAGGCGTTGGCGAGCCCCTTGCCGCTGACGTCGCCGCGACCGTACGAGAAGCCCTTGAGGTCGGCGTAGCGGATCCCCGCCACCCGCAGCGACTCGAACTCGCTGAAGCGTCCCACCCCGGCGAACGCGACCCGGTCGTAGATCTCCGAGAGCTTGTGCAGCGTCCCGCTCGAGTTCTCGCCCATCATCAGCACCCCGTCGGCGTACTCGACGATGACGATGGGGCGTCCCCTGGCGATGCCCTTGCGAGCGAACTCGGCCCGGTCCTTGATCAACTGCTCCGGTGGGACGTAGAACGGCATCGTCATGGGCGATGCTCCACCACGTCGGCGGCGATGGGGGCGATCCGCTCCTCCGCCACCACCGTGTACCCGTCTTCGGTGACCGTGACCACGTTGGGGTAGATGCCCCGCCGCAGGTCGGGCCCACCGGTGGCGGTGTCCTCCTCGGCGGCGGCCACCAGCGCCTCGATCCCGAGCCGGAGCGCGGCGTCCTCGTCGAGGCCGGGATGGTACGAAGCCTTGAGGAACGACTTCGCCTCGGCCCCTCCGGAGCCGGTGGTGGCGTAGTCCTGTTCCTCGTAGCGTCCCCCGACCACGTCGAACGTGTAGAGCTTCCCGGTGCGTTCCACCTCGTCGAAGCCGCAGAACAGGGGCACCACCACCAGGCCCTGGAACGCCAGCGGCAAGTGACTGCGGACCATCCGGGCCAGGTAGTTGGCCTTGCCCTCGAGGCTGAGGCGGGTGCCTTCGATCTTCTCGTAGTGTTCCAGCTCGGTCTGGAACAGCTTGATCAGCTCCTCCGCCATTCCTGCGGTGCCGGAGATCGCCACCGCGGCGTAGTCGTCGGCGGGAAACACCTTCTGCACCCGCTTGTGGGCGATGACGTTGCCGGCGGTGGCGCGACGGTCGCCGGCCATGACCACTCCTGCCGCGTAGCGGAGGGCGAGCACGGTTGTCCCTTCCGGCACCTCGAGGCCGTCGACGGGCCCGAGGGGGGCCCAGCGGGGGGTGAGACCGTACGCCTCGAGGAGGGTGAGGAAACTCGCGTCAGGGAGGCCCGAGTCGAGAGGGAGTGGGCCCGGAACGCCCGGCTGGTCCTCGCCGATCACTCGCCGCCCTTCTGCACGTAGTTCTTGACGAACTCCTCGGCGTTCTCCTCGAGCACCGAGTCGATCTCGTCGAGCAGATCGTCGATGCGCTCAGTGATCTCCTCGCCCTGGCTCTCCGGCAAGGCATCGGCCTCGGTCTCCTCGGCCTCGTGCCCCTTCGCCTGCTTGCGCTCCTGCTCAGCCATCTTCGCCTCCCAATGCCCGCAGCAATGCCGCCGGTGAGTCCGATCGTTCCAGCAGCGGCCCTACCTGGTCCTTACTGCCGCGGAGTGGCTCCATCATAGGCACCCGCTTCAACACAGCCTCGCCCGTGTCGAACACGAGCGAATCCCAGTTGGCGGCGGCGAGGGCGTCGCCGAAGCGGGAGACGCACTTGCCCCGGAAGTAGGCTCGGGTCCGCTCCGGCGGCTCGGTCACCGCCCGCACGATCTCCTCGTCATCGAAGAGTCGCTGCATGCGCCCCGAAGCGACGAGCCGGTGGTAGAGGCCCCGTGCCGGGTCGACGTCGTGGTACTGCAGGTCGAGGAGCCGCAGCTTGGCGTGGCCCCAGACGAGCCCGTCCCGGTCCCGGTAGGCATCGAGGATCCGTTGCTTGGCGACCCAGTCGAGACGGTCGGCGGTCTGCCTCGGGTCGGCCTCGAGGTCGGTGAGGATCTCTTCCCAGCGGGTCAGCACCTCGGAGTAGATGTCGTCGAGGTCGGCGCCGTTGGCGTACTTGCCGGCCCATTCGAGATACTGCCATTGCGCTTCGAGCGCGGTCATGGTGCGCCCGTCGCTCAACTCGAAGGTCTCGCCCAACGTGGGGTCGTGGCTGATCCGCCACAGCGACCGGATCGGATCAGCCAGTGTCAGCGCCTCGGGGAGCGCCCCGTCTTCGAGAGCGTCGAGCACCAGCGCGGTGGCGCCCAGCTTGAGGAAGGTCTGCACCTCGGAGAGGTTGGCGTCGCCGATGATGACGTGAAGCCGGCGGTAGGTGGCGGGGTCGGCATGAGGCTCGTCCCGGGTATTGATGATGGGACGCTTCAGGGTGGTCTCGAGCCCGACCTCCTCCTCGAAGAAGTCGGCCCGCTGCGACAGCTGGAACTCGACGTCGGGGCGACCGTTCTCGGCGCCCACCTTCCCGGCTCCGGTGTAGATCTGGCGGGTCACCAGGAACCCGGTGAGATGGCGGACGATGGCGCCGAAGGGGAGGGCGCGGGCGACCAGGTAGTTCTCGTGTGCCCCGTAGGAGTTGCCCTTGCCGTCCGAGTTGTTCTTGTGGATGAGCATGCGCTCCCCGGAGGGCATGATCCGGTGGGCCGCCGCCACCGCCCTGGCCATCACCACCTCGCCCGCCTTGTCGTAGCGGGCGGCCTCCAGCGGGTCGTAGCACTCGGGGCTGGAGTACTCGGGATGGGCGTGATCGACGTAGAGGCGGGCTCCGTTGGAGAGCACCACGTTCACCAGACCGGTCTCCAGCTCGACCGGGGAGGATTCGGCGAAGCCGAAGCCGCGGGCGTCCCGCCCCGGTGACTCCTCGTCGAAGGACCACTGAATCCGGGCCCGCTCCCCCGCGTAGGAATTGACCACCGTGCTGGAAGCGAGCACCGGATTGAAGTCGAGTTGGTGCTGGACGGTGATCCCGAACTCGGTCTCGGTGCCGAGGACCTCGTGGAGCGCCATCGCCTAGTGCTCGGGTCTCACAGGTACTGCCCCGGAGCGATCGCTTCGATACTGCGACCCTCGCCGTCGCCTTCGATCAACGTCCGGACGTACACGATGCGCTCGCCCTTCTTGCCGGAGATGCGCGCCCAATCGTCCGGGTTGGTCGTGTTGGGAAGGTCCTCGTGCTCCTTGAACTCCTGGGTGATGGCCCGCAGCAGGTCGTCGCGGCTCAGCCCGGTGTCTCCCCCTGCGATCTCCCGCTTGATGGCGTACTTCTTGGCGCGGCGCACGATGTTCTCGATCATCGCCCCACTCGAGAAGTCCTTGAAGTAGAGCACCTCGCGGTCCCCGTTGGCGTAGGTGACCTCGAGAAAGCGATTCTCTTGGGATGCGGCGTACATCTTGGAGACCACGTCGTCGATGAAGGCGCCCAACATGGCGGACCGGTCCCCGTCGTGGCGGTTCACTTCCGCCTCGGCGTAAGGCAGATCCTCCGAGAGATAGATGCGAAAGATCTGGCGGGCCGCCGTCTCGTCGGGACGTTCCACCTTCACCTTCACGTCGAGCCGTCCAGGTCGCAGGATGGCGGGGTCGATGAGGTCCTCCCGGTTGGAGGCGCCGATCACGATGACGTTCTTGAGGGATTCGACGCCGTCGAGTTCGGAGAGGAGCTGGGGAACGATGGTCGATTCCACGTCGGAGGAGACGCCGGTGCCGCGAGTCCGGAACAGCGAGTCCATCTCGTCGAAGAACACGATGACCGGGACGCCCTCATCCGACTTCTCCTTCGCCCGCTGGAAGATGAGGCGGATCTGGCGCTCGGTCTCCCCGACGTACTTGTTGAGCAGCTCCGGGCCCTTGATGTTGAGGAAGTAGGAGCGCACGTCGTCGTTCCCCTCCTTGGCGGCGACCGCCTTGGCGAGGCTGTTGGCGACCGCCTTGGCGATGAGGGTCTTGCCGCAGCCGGGAGGCCCGTAGAGCAGGACGCCTTTGGGAGGCGCCAGCTCGTAGTCGGCGAACCGCTCCTTGTAGACGTAGGGCAGCTCGACCGCGTCCTGGATCATCTCGATCTGCTCGTCGAGGCCGCCGATGTCGCCGTAGGTGATGTCCGGGACTTCCTCGAGCACCAGTTCCTCGACCTCGGGGCGGACGATCTTCTCCAGCACCAGCCCGGTGCGGGGTTCGATCCGGACATGGTCGCCGGCCCGGATCAGTACCCCGTCGAGCGGAGCGGCGAGTTCCACCACTCGTTCCTCGTCGGCACGCCCCAGCACCAGCAGGCGCCCGTCGGGAAGCACCTCCTTGACCGCCACCACCTCGCCGGCCGGGTCGAAGGAGCGCACGTCGACGACGTTGTACGCCTCGTTGAGCAGCACCTCCTGGCCGGTCTCCAGCGCCTTGATCTCCAGATTGGGTTCGACGTTGACCCGGAGCTTGCGGCCGGCAGTGAAGACGTCGGCGGTGCGGTCCTCGTTGACCTTGAGCAGGATCCCGAAGGGATTGGGCGGCGCGGTGAGCCGCTCCACCTGTTCGCGGAGCAGGGCGAGCTGCTCCCTCGTCTCCTCCAGCGCCGCGGCCAGCTTCTGGTTCTGGGTTGCGGCCTGCGCCAGGCGGTTCTTTGCTTCCAGCAACCGTTCCTCGAGGACCCTGACCCGGCGCGGGGCGTCCTGGAGCCGGCGGCGCAGCACCGCCACCTCCTCTTCGAGCATCCGCACCGTCGCCCGGAGCTCGTCCGCGGTGTCGCCGGCGTGATCCACCTGGTCGCCTCCTTGCCGTTCCTTCGGCGTGGCCCGGGCTCGGCTTGCGCTATCCGTGAGAAGGCCAAGTGTAGGCCGCCCCCAGATTCATCTTCCCGGTCCCGAGCGACGGCGGAGGGCGATCAGGAAGCTCCCGGACGGCGGTACACTCGGCCGCCGAACAACCACGGTGAAAGGGACATCATGAAGGTTTGGATCGACCAGGATCTCTGCACCGGAGACGGCCTGTGCGAGGAGATCGCACCGGATGTCTTCGTCCTGCTCGACGACGGCCTCGCCTACGTGCGTGAGGGAGCGAAGATCTTCGCGACGTCCGAGGGCAACCCGCAAGGCGCCGAAGGTCTCGCCGCCATCCCCGACGGACAGCTCGACCTGGTGGTCGAATCCGCCGAAGAGTGCCCCGGCGAGTGCATCTTCGTCGAGCCCTAGGCTGAACCGCCCCCCGACTGCTCCCGACGGATTCGGCGCGCCACGGTGACGAACCCGGTGTGACCCACCATTCGGTGACTGGGGCGGACCGACCGCCCCTCCACCGCCCACTCCCGCATCAGGATCTCGAAGGTCATGACGTCGAGGAACGCCCGGGTGGCGTCGAGAGCCCGCCGGACCTCCTGGACCTGCGGCACGGTCGGCAGGTAGCAGCAGAACACACCCCCGGGAACGAGGTGCTCGGCTGCCGGGCCCACTGCGTGCCACGGCTCGGGGAGATCCAACACGATCCGGTCCGGCGCCACCTCGCCAACCGCTCCCTCGACTTCTCCGATCCTGAGGTCGAGGCAGGCGGGGATCTCCCCGAAGAAGCCCTCGATACGGCGGCGAGCCACCGCGGCGTGGTCCTCCCGTACCTCGTAACTCACCACCCTTCCCGTGGAACCGACGGCGCGCACCAGCACCATGGTGAGCGCCCCGGACCCGGTCCCGGCCTCGAGCACCGTCATGCCGGGTCCGATGTCGGCCCAGGTGACGATGGCGCCGGAATCCTTCGGGTAGACGACAGTGGCGCGACGGCCCATCTTGAGGGCGTAGTCGGCGAGGCGGGGACGCAACGCCACCAGGGCGTTCCCCATCGAGGAGCGCAACACCGCCCCGTCCTCGAC
>CAYUDA010000058.1:0-8999 GCA_964443425.1 uncultured Acidimicrobiaceae bacterium | reverse complement strand
TGCTGGAGGACGAGGGTGCCGACGCCCTCGAACTCAACGTGTACCGGGTGGCGGCCGACACCGAGAAGGGCGGCAAGGAAGTCGAGCTGGAATACCTCGAGCTGGTCGAGGCGGTCCGCAAGGCGGTGTCGATCCCCTTGGCGGTCAAGGTCAGCCCGTACTTCTCGTCGATGGCGAACATGGCGGTGCGGCTCTTCGACGCCGGCGCCAACGGCCTGGTGCTCTTCAACCGCTTCTACCAGCCGGACATCGACCTCGAGGAGATGAAGGTCGTGCCCGACCTGGTGCTGTCGAACCCGGTGAACATGCGGCTGGCGTTGCGGTGGATGGCAATCCTGAAGGGCAGGGTGAGCGGTTCGCTCGCCGCCAGCTCCGGGGTGCACACCGGTGAGGACGTGGTGAAGCTGATCCTCGCCGGGGCGGACGTCACCATGATGACGTCGGCGCTGCTCAAGTACGGGGCGGGCCATCTGGCGACGGTGCTGTTCGACATGGAGTCGTGGTTCGCCGACCGCGAGTACGACTCGATCGAACAGGCGAAGGGAAGTCTCAGCCAGCGGTCCAGCACCGACCCGGCCGGCTACGAGCGCACCAACTACATGCGCACCCTGGTGTCCTACAGCTCCCCGGTCTAGGGATCTGCCACCTGCCCCCAACCCTGGGCTCCAGTACACGAAAACCCAGCCTCCCAACCCTGGGTTGGGAGCAGGAGGGCCGACCGGTCACCGGTACTGCTCGATCGGGGGGCAGGCGCACATCACGTGACGGTCGCCGTAGCTGGCGTCGACGCGGCCCACCGGCGGCCAGTACTTGTCGCCCCGGAGGGACGCAACCGGGTAGGCCGCCTCTTCACGCGAGTACGGATGGGTCCACGCCGGCCCGAGGAGGTCCTCGGCGGGGTGGGGGGCGTTGCGTAGTGGGCTGTCGTCGAGAGGCATCTCACCGGCGGCGATGGCGTCGATCTCACCCTTGATGGCGACCATGGCGTCGCAGAACCGGTCCAGCTCGGCGAGGCTCTCGGATTCGGTCGGTTCGATCATGAGAGTGCCGGCCACCGGGAACGACATGGTGGGAGCGTGGAACCCGTAGTCGGCGAGGCGTTTCGCCACGTCATCGGCGGTCACCCCCACCGTGTTGCGGATGGGGCGCAGGTCGACGATGCACTCGTGGGCGACAAGACCGTGCCTGCCGGCGTACAGGATCGGGTAGTGGGGCGCCAGCCGGGCGGCGACGTAGTTGGCGGCCAGCACCGCCACCTGGGTGGCGCGCAGCAGGCCGGGGCCGCCCATCAGCGCGAGGTACGACCACGAGATGGGCAGGATCCCCGCCGAGCCCCACGGTGCCGCCGCCACCGCCCCGAGGCCGTCGCGCGACCCGTCCTGGTCGGGAACGAGCGGATGTCCGGGGAGGAACGGTTCGAGGTGGGCCCGCACCCCGATGGGACCGACCCCGGGACCACCGCCGCCGTGGGGGATGGCGAAGGTCTTGTGCAAGTTGAGGTGGGAAACGTCGCCGCCGAACTCCCCCGGCCTGGCGATCCCGATGAGGGCGTTGAGGTTGGCGCCGTCGATGTACACCTGGCCGCCGTGGCGGTGCACCGTCTCGCACACGTCGACGACCGTCGGCTCGAACACCCCGTGGGTCGACGGGTAGGTGATCATGAGTGCTGCCAACCGGTCGGCGTGCCGTTCCGTCTTGGCCCGCAGGTCGTCGACGTCGATGTTGCCCTGCTCGTCGGTGTCGACCACCACCACCTCGAGGCCGGCCATGGCGGCGCTGGCCGGGTTGGTGCCGTGGGCCGATGCAGGAATGAGGCACACGTCGCGGTGGCCCTCGCCCCGGCTCTGGTGGTAGCCGCGGATGGCGAGCAGCCCGGCGTACTCCCCCTGCGCCCCCGCGTTGGGTTGCAGCGACACCGCGTCGTAGCCGGTGATCTCGGCCAGCCACCGCTCGAGGTCCCCGATCAGCTCGAGATACCCGGCCGCCTGGTCGAGGGGGACGAACGGGTGGATGGCGGCGAACTCGGGCCAGGTGATCGGCAGCATCTCGGCGGCGGCGTTGAGCTTCATGGTGCACGAGCCGAGCGGGATCATCGACCGGTCGAGGGCGATGTCCTTGGCCTGGAGCCGTCGCAGGTAGCGCATCATCTCGGTCTCGCTGCGGTAGCGATGGAACACCGGATGGGTGAGGTAGGGACTGGTGCGCTCCAGTCCGGGAGGGATGCCGCCGGGCGCGGCCGGTTCCAGGTCCGCCACCCGCCCCGGAACCAGGAACGACTCGAGCACGGCGTCGACCACGGCGGGGGTGGTCGTCTCGTCGAGGGCGATCGCCACGGTGTCGGGATCGACGAACCGGAGGTTGATCCTGCGGTCTTCGGCGGTGGCCACCACCTCCTCGGCCCGTCCCGGGACCCGCACCGTCAACGTGTCGAACCAGGTGCTGTTGACCACCTCGAGGCCGCCGGCGGCGAGCCCGGCGGCGAGAGCGGAGGTGAGGCGATGGACCCGTTGCGCGATGCGGCGCAGCCCGTCGGGGCCGTGGTAGACGGCATACATGGCGGCGATGACGGCGAGCAGCACCTGGGCGGTGCAGATGTTGGAGGTGGCCCGCTCCCGCCGGATGTGCTGCTCACGGGTGGCGAGGGCGAGGCGAAGCGCCATGCGTCCCGCGGTGTCCTTGCTGACGCCGACGATCCGTCCGGGCACGGCGCGCACCGACGCGGCGCGGGTGGCGAGGTAGCCGGCGTGGGGGCCGCCGAACATGGGCGGCACCCCGAAGCGTTGCGAGGTTCCGACCACCACGTCGGCGCCCATCTCTCCCGGCGGGGTGAGCAGGGTCAGGGCGAGTAGGTCGGCGGCGACGGCCACCAGCACCCCGGCCTCCCCGAGGCGGGCGATGAGATCGCGGTCGTCACGGACTCGGCCGCTGCTGCCGGGATACTGCAGCAGGGCCCCGTACGTCCCCGCCGGGTCGAGGTCCCTGTCCGGGTCGCCCACAACCACGGCGATCCCGAGCGGTTCGGCGCGGGTTCGCACCACTTCGATCGTCTGGGGATGGCAGTCGGCGTCGACGAAGAAGGCCTCGTCCCGCCCCGAGAGGCGGTGCAGCATCGTCATCGCCTCGGCGGCGGCGGTGGCTTCGTCCAGTAGCGAGGCGTTGGCGATCTCCATGCCGGTGAGGTCGACGACGGCGGTCTGGAAGTTCAGCATGGCCTCGAGCCGTCCCTGGGAGATCTCCGGCTGGTAGGGGGTGTAGGCGGTGTACCAGCCGGGGTTCTCGAGGATGTTGCGCTGGATCACCGCCGGGAGGTGGGTCCCGGAGTAGCCCATCCCGATGAGCGAGGTGTACGCCTGGTTCTTGGCGGCGATGTGGCGGATCCGCTCCAGCACTTCGGGTTCCGATGCCGCCGCCGGGAGGTCGAGGAGCCGGGAAGTGCGAATGCTGGCAGGGACGGCGCGGTCGATCAGCTCGTCGAGAGAGGCGACCCCGATCGTGGCCAGCATGGCGGCGACGTCGGCGTCGTCGGGTCCGATGTGGCGACGGGGGAATTCGGCGGCCTGGCTCAACTGGGCGAGGCGGCGGGTCATGCTCTCGGCTCCTCGATCGGCGCAGCGGCGACGCCGCCGCGGGCGGCGACGTCGCCCCGATCTGTCATCGGTACCTGAGAGATTCGCCGCCGTGGCGGCTTGCCCCTTCGGTGGGGTCGCCGTCGACCCTCTTTCCAGATGTCCCTCGTCCCTGCGGTACCTGGTGCCTGAGAGTTTGCCGGGGCGGTTGCTCCTTCGGCGCCGGGCCGGGCCCGGGCTCTCCCGCAGGGCTTCGGCGGTGGTCTCGACTGTACACGATGGCCGCGCCCGCATCCGGCCTCCCGCCAAGAAAGGAACGGGTTTCGGCAGCCACCGGCGGGCCGGGTTCGCGACAATGCGACATGCCGACGACGAAGAGCTTCAGCGGCAAGGTCAGCCGGCAGGGCGTCACCTACGCGGTGGCGGTGCCTTCCGACGTCAGCATCGCCTTCGGCGCCACGGGCCACATCCCGGTGGTGGGAACGATCAACGGCCATCCGCTGCGGGCCACGATGGTGCCGGCGGGCGGGGGACGGCACCGCATCCTGCTCAATGCCGAGGTTCGCGGCGCCCTCCAGGTCCGGGTGGGGGACACGGTGTCGTTCATGCTGCAGCGTGACACCACCTCGCGCGAGGTGCCGGTGCCCGACGATCTCGCCGCCGCCCTCGACTCGGTCGCCGGGGCACGGCGCGCCTTCGACGCCCTTGCCCCGTCGCATCGCAAGGAGATCCTGGTGTGGATCAACGACGCGGTGCGGCCCGACACCCGGGCCCGGCGCATCGCCCGCGCCGTGGCCCACATCATGGCGGACTAGCGGTGGCTCACCGGGCCGACCATCCCGTCCAGCGTTCCACCTCGACCTCGACCACCGGCCCGTCGGGGCGCCGTTCCCGGTACTGGCGGTAGCGGACCGAGAGGAGGTCCAGGGCCTTCTCCCTCCGGGCGGGGTCGTCGACGACGCGGGCCCGGCCGTCGGCCCTCACCCACCACAGCTGCTCCCAGTCGTCGGCATAGTGATCGGCGAGCAGCGACACCCGGGGGTCGCGGGCGATGTTGGCGAGGCGCTGCAAGCGGGTGGTCCGCTTCGGCTTGTCGTCAACGGCGCTCACCACCCGGTCGCCGTCGAGGGCGAACACGATGGGGACGAGGTGGGGACCGGCGGCACCGAGGGTCGCCAGGCGGGCGACCGGGACGGAGGCGAAGCGGCTGCGGCACTCGGCGGGATCCACCCCGCCGAGGCTAGGCGTCGGCCAGGAACGGGGCGGCGAGGAGGCGGGTGGCGGCGTTGGCGATGGCAGCTCCGGCGAGATCCGGGTTGGGGGCCGCCACCGAGACCGCCGCCACCCGAGCGGTGGCAGCGAGGTGGATCATGGCGGCGCGCGTCACGGCGACGCCGGGCCCACCGCCGGCCGGGTAGTCGACCGCCGGCATCTCGTGGGGATCGACGACGTCGACGTCGAGGTGGATGAAGAGCGGTCCGGCGGGTGGCAGGGCATGAACGACGTCCCCGACGGTGAGCGTCCCCACCCCGGAGGCGCCGAGGGCCTCCGCCTCGGCCGGGTCGAGGTCGCGGGCCCCCACCAGGACCACCCGCTCGTCGGGAACCGGGGTGAGGTCCACCGCCTCCGGCAGGGTCTGGTCGCCGCGGCCGGTGATCATCGCCAGCGGCATACCTCCCAGATATCCCGAGGGGCTCGTCTCCGGTGTGTTGAAGTCGCCGTGGGCATCGAACCAGTAGACGGTGGGGAACACCCCCTTGCGCTCCAGGCCGGCGAGGATCCCGATGCTCGCCATGCAGTCACCGGCGAAGACGACCGGTTGCTCTGCGGCGGCGACGAAGTCGGCGACGGAGCGGAAGAGGGCGGCCATCCGCTCCAGCGGGGTGCCGTCGGGGAGGGTGGGCGAGATCGTCTCGTGCGGCTCGGGGACGACCAGCCGACCGACGCGTTCCCCGAGGGCAAACGGCACCGAGGCCACGCTCATGGTTCGTACGCTACTGCACGGCGCGGGCGACCACGACGGGGCACGGGGACCTGCCGAACCTGGGGAGGAGGGTCGGCTGCGGGATGCCCTCACTCCCCTGCCGGGGGCTCCCCGTACTTCTTCTCGTGCTCGCGGGCGGCGCTGCTCATCCAGTCGTCCCGCTCGATCCTGCCGGGGAATGCTTCGATGGCGGCGGCGACGTAGGTGATGTCGTCGTCGCGGAAGGCCGCGATCTGGCGGTAGCTGGTGATCCCCATGTCCTTGAGGAGACGCTCCAGCTTGGGTCCGATGCCGTGGACCCGCTTCAGGTCGTCGTCGGCGGCCGGGCCTTCACCGGCGGTACGGACCGCGATCTCCGCGACGCGGGCGGTCGCCTCCTCCTTCCCAGGAAGGTCGGCGATCTCTTCGGGGGTGGGCTCGTCACCGAGCGGAACCGTCGGTGGCACGTCGGGTGCAGTGAACGGTTCGGCTTCCTCGACCGGCTCGGGCTCCGCGGCCTCCGGCTCCGCCTCCACCACCTCGGGCGTCAGCTCCCCGAAGAGTTCGGGCTCGGCGACCTCCGGTTCCGGCTCGGGCTCAGCCACCTCGGGCTCCGGTGGCGAGGCGGCGGCGGCGAGGCTCGCCTCGAGCCCGGCGACCTGGGCCCGCCCGGCATCGATTTCGGCACCGAGGTCGGCCAGTTCACGCTCGAGCTGCCCGATCTGGCTCTGCGCCTGCTCCAGGTCGGCCGCCGCGGCGGCGAGGCGTTCGATCTCTCCGTCCTTGACCTGCCCCGCGGCCTCGAGCCGGCTCACCTCCTCCTGCGCCGCCACCAGCTGATCGGCCAGCGCCATGTCGATGGTCGAGGCGGCAAGGATGCGCTTGGCCCGGGCCAGTTCGGTCCGGACGCCGTCGAGGTCGCGGCTGCGCTCGCCGAGGCGAGCCTCCATCTGCCGGGTGCGTTCCCGTTCGGCGGTGAGCTGGTCCTCGATCTCCATGCCCACCGTGGTGCGCTGCGTCCAGCGGCCCAGCAGCCAGCCGACGCCGAAACCGATGATGGCCGAGATGACCAGGAAGATGATCACCTCACCGATTGCATAGCCGGTTCCCTGCATCTATCCGCCTCCCTCTCGAACGGTGAACTCGATCCTGCGGTTCTGGTCCCGGCCCGCTGCGGTGGAATTGCCGGCGACGGGTTTGCTCGAACCGTATCCGATCGCGGTGAGGCGCGCCGGACTCACCCCGGCCGCCACCAGGTACGCCACGACCGTATCCGCCTCCTCCTGGGACACCTCGACGGAAACGGCGCCGCTCCCGAGGTCCTCGGTGTGCCCTTCCACCGACAACGAGGTTGAAGGATTGGCGAGGAGGACGGTTGCGATCTCGTCGAGCATCTCGTCGGACGAACCTGTCAGCGTGCCGGTTCCCGGCGCAAAGGTGACGGTCCCGGTCGCAAGGGCGGTGACCATGGCTGCCAAAGCCGCAGGCTCGATCTCGACGTCGACGGTGAGCTCCAGGCCGGGGAGTTCGAGGGCGTCGATGGCGGTCTTCGTGGCGTCGACGGTTGCCTGGTCGGAACCGAACCCGGTCAGGTCGAGGTGATCGCTCTCGACGGTCGCGGTCCACGATTCGAGCCCGCCTGCCGCCGCGAACAGGTCGGGAAGGCGCGCCAGCCAGTCGGGCGATCCCACCGCGTCCACCACCAACGTGCTGGTCACCCCGTCGCTGCCGTAGACGCCAATGGCGGCCGTCACCAGGGCGTCGACACTGCCCTGGTCCGGCATCGCGCCACTCAGCTCCACCATGTCACCGGTGGCGGACACGTGGAGCGAAGGGGAGGTGAGCGCCACCACGCTGAGCCGGTTCGTCACCGTCACCCCGTCACCGAACAGCAACTCCATGGAGGTCTGCAACGAGTCGGCGGCATCGGGCGACGCCACCACACCGCTGAGAGTGACGCCGTCCGTGTCGAAGACGACGCTGCCGTTGCCGAGCGAACCGAGGTCGGCGATGGCATCACCGACCAGGTCGAGCCAGTCGGCATCCGCCACATCGGCGGCCACCGTCATCCCGTTCGTGACCGCGTCCGCCCCGAACTGACCCACCGCGGCGGCCACGATGCCGGTGCTGGTGGTCTGGTCGGGCACCAGGCCCGACAGCATCACTTGCCCCTCGGCGACCGTCACGACGACCGTGGGGTCACGCAGCGCCGCGGGCTCGGCGGCGACGTCGACGTCGCCGGTGACCCGTCGCACCCCGGTGACGGCGCCGACGACCTCGATCGCCCGCTCCGGACCGTCAAGCGAGTCGACGGTGCCCGACAGGATGGCGTCGCGGCCGTCGAAGTCGACCGTGACCGGAAGCCCGGCGGATGCCAACGCCTGGGAGGCACGGGCTTGGAGGTCTTCCTCCTCGTGGGGGATCGACCACACCACGGTGGAAACGGCGAGGATCAGCCAGGCGACGAGTAGCCACCACACTCCGATGGGAACCCAAGGCCGTGGAATGCTGTCCCCCTGCACCTGGCTCATCTGGTACCCCGTGTTTCGATGTCCCCGGGCCCTCCGCGCGAGTCCCCGGGTCCTCCTCCTGAGTCAATCGACCGTAGCCGGTTCCCGGTCGTACCGCTAGCGAGAAGTGGAAAAAGGAATATGACAATGATGCACTCAGGTTATACACTGTGTTTCAACTCAAGAGAATCCAGAGCAAGGAGTCACACCCATGGGACGAGCGGTCGGTATCGATCTCGGCACCACAAACTCCGTCGTCGCGACGCTCGAGGGCGGCGAGCCGAGTGTCATCGCCAACGCCGAAGGCCACCGGACCACCCCTTCCGTGGTCGCCTTCGCCAAGAACGGAGAGGTGCTGGTCGGTGACCAGGCCAAGCGCCAGGCCATCACCAACCCCGACCGCACGGTGCGGTCGGTGAAGCGCCACATGGGCACCGACTGGTCCGCCGAGATCGCCGGCAAGACCTACACCGCGCAGGAAATCTCGGCCCGCATCCTCCAGAAGCTGAAGAGGGATGCCGAGGCGTTCCTGGGCGAGACCGTCACCGAGGCGGTCATCACCGTTCCCGCCTACTTCGGCGACGCCCAGCGCCAGGCCACCAAGGAGGCCGGGCAGATCGCCGGCCTCGAGGTGCTGCGGATCGTCAACGAGCCGACCGCGGCCGCCCTCGCCTACGGCCTCGACAAGAACCACGATCAGCAGATCCTCGTCTTCGACCTGGGCGGCGGGACGTTCGACGTCTCCGTGCTCGAGATCGGGGAAGGGGTCTTCGAGGTCAAGTCGACCAGCGGCGACACCCAGCTCGGGGGCGACGACTGGGACCAGCGCATCATCGATTGGCTGGTCCAGCAGTTCAAGAACGAACACGGTGTCGATCTGAGCGCCGATCCGATGGCCCTCACCCGGCTCAAGGAAGCCGCCGAGAAGGCCAAGATCGAGCTGTCGTCGGTGGCCGAGAC
>CAYUDA010000057.1:0-9025 GCA_964443425.1 uncultured Acidimicrobiaceae bacterium | reverse complement strand
GATCGTGTTCCAGGCGTAGCGGTAGGCGCCGGCGGACGAGTTCCAGGTGGCGTCGTGCCAGGTGGAACCGCCGTTGGTCGAGACCTCGACGTCGAGGGTGCCCGGGGCGTCCTCCAGATCGGAAGCGGCGACCTGGATGGTGACTCCGCCGGCGAGGGTGGCTCCGGGAGACGGCGAGGTGATGGCGACGGCCTGGGAGGTGGAACCGGCGAGCCGGGCGTCGAAGCTGACGTCGCTCGATCCGGCGTTCACCTGGTGCACCTCGACTGCCAGGACGTTGGCGCCCGACTGGATGAGTCCCGGCGAGAACTCGAACGAGTCGGTGGCGTTCTCGACGCCGCCGTTGGCGGTGGTGGAAAACAGGATCGTTCCGCTCGGCATGTTGACCCGGGTCAGCTCCTGCCCGTTGAGGTAGACGACGGCGCCGTCGTCACGCTTCAGGTCGAGTTCCAGAGTGTGCACCGTGGTCCCGGCCGGGATGGTGAACGCCTTGCGGAAGTAGTAGGTGATGGCACCCTCGCCGTGGATGTTGGTCGCCTCGTCGCCGTCGCCGAATCCCAGCTCGGCCGGTCCCGAACCCCAGCTCGTGTCGTTGAAACCGATCTGGCGCCATGCCGTGCCCTGGTTGGACCCGTTGGAGAGGTACTTCCAGGTCGATCCCTCCGGAACGAAGTCGGTGGTGGAGTAGGCGAAGGTGGTGGCGATCGCCGCGCTGGACTGCCCGGAGAGGTTGCCGTGGGGGTCGATCGCTTCCACCGTGTACGAGTGGGTGGAGGAGACGCCGAGGCCGGTGGCCAGGTACTGCGTGTCCACAGTGGTGAAGACGGTGGCGCCGTCCTGGCGGATCCGGTAGTAGACGGAGCCGGAATCGTCACTCGCCGGGTTCCATTCGAGGGAGATGCGGGTGGCACTCACCGGGTCGGCGGTGACTCCGGTGGGGACCGTGGGCGACGACGCGTTGGTGTCGCCCACCTGGCGGAAACGCAGGAACCCGCGGAACGACACGCCCCCGCCGCTGGTGAGGTCGCCGCCCACCCAGAGGCGAGACCCGTCGAAGTAGATCGCCCACACCCCCATGGTGCCTCCCAGACCCGGGTTGAAGGAGGTGTCGACGTTGAGGTTGTCGAGACGGGCGGCGCCGAGTCGCTGCAACGATCCGAAGGCCCCGTTGCTGAACTCGTTGTACCAGTGGCCGCCGAAGTAGATCCGGTCCCCGACGACCCGCACCGCCTGCACGTCACCGTCCACCGAGTAGGTGTGCTGGATGTGCCCGTCGCTCGCCGCCAGAGCGAGGCCCCGATTCGACCCTGCGTTCTCACCACCGACGCCGACGAAGACATGGCCGTCGGCGGAGTCGATCGACATCACCGTGTCGGTGGTGCCGGCGTCGAAGGAGAGGATCGGCGCACCCGTGTCGAGGTCGATGGCGGCGAGGTAGCTGGTGCCCGATCGGCTGTTGATGCTGGTGAAACCGCCGCCGGCGTAGATGCGGTCTGCGGCGTCGGGGATCTCCAGGGCTCGCACGCTGCCGGAGTTGGCGCTCGGCGCCCACGCCTCGAGGGCTCCGGTGGCCCCGTCGAGGCGGGCGAGCTTCTCCCTCACCTGCCCGTCGATGCGGTTGAAGGACCCACCGACGTAGAGGTCGCCGTTGGAGGAGCGGACCGCCAGGGCCCACACCTCACCGGTGGTGATGGAGACGTCGAAGCTCGACTTGACGGCGCCGGTCAGGGGGTTGAGGGCGACGATGCGGGGGTGGGTCTCGCCGTTGACCGAGGTGAAGGACCCTCCGGCGTAGAGGGTGGAGCCGTCGGGGGAGGCGGCGAGGGCGCGGACCCCTCCGTCGAGCGTTGGCTCGAACCCGGGAATCGGCTGCCCGGTGGCCCGATCGAAGGCGGCCAGGAAGCCGGGAGCGTAGTTGACGCCGTTGCGGGTCCATCGGATGGCGTCGAACCCTCCGCCGACGTAGACGACGTCGTCGATCTGGGCGAAGGCCCGCACCCACGGCTCGCCGGAGCCGGAGCCGTTGGTCATCCACGTCGAGTCGGCCGTCTCCCGAAACTCATAGTGGGGGGTTTGCGCCACGGCGGGTGGCGCCGCCAGCAGTGTCGGCACCAGCGCCAGCACGGCGGTCGCGACGCTCAAGCGACGTGCGCGCACCCTGAGTTGATGTTGTGCCATCAGCCCCCAGCTCCCCTCCGATTCGCGCGGTGCGACCAGATGGCGGTGAACGGTAGCAACCGACGGTGAATACACAAGAGGATTCACGCAGAATGGGCTGCCCCCTGCCGCTCATTGGGCGGCGCGGTAGCTCCCCAGGACGCGGAGGTGGGCCAGGGTGGCGGGTGGGGGATCGATGACTTGCGCGAGGCCGGCCGGGCCTGGCGGATGGGTCAGATCGACGAAGAAACGGTAGGTCCACGCCTCGTCGCTGGGTCGTGACTCGATTCGGGTCAGGTTGGCGCCTCGCAATCCCAGCTCGGTGAGGGCGAGAGCCAGGGCGCCGGGGGTGTGTCCGGTGGTGAAGACCGCGGTCGTCTTGTCGTCTTCGGGCCCGATCTCGGCCTCACCTCGGGTGAGCACGACGAACCGGGTGGTGTTGTGGGGGCGGTCCATCACGTCGCGGCGCAGCACATCGAGGCCGTGGTGTGGTCCCGCCTCCGGCGGCGCCAGGGCCGCGACGGCGGGGTCGCCTTCCTCGGCGACCTCCCGCACCGCCCCGGCAGTGTCGCGCCGCGGCACGGGATGGATCCCGAGGGCGAGCAACGTCTCGGCGGCCTGTGCCAGCGCCTCCGGATGCGACTTGACCGCGGTGACGTGCTCGAGGCCGGCGCCGGGGAGGCCGAGCAATGCGTGGCGGACCTCGACGAGGTGCTCGGCCACGATCGAGACCGGGGCGTGGTTCTCGTACCCGGGAAGCCGGTCGAGCACCGGGAGCACGCTCCCCGTGGTGGAGTTCTCCACCGGCAGCACCAGGCGGTCGACTTCCTCGACCTCGAGCGCCAGGAACGCCGCCACGAACGAGGGCAGCCCGACGTGCTCATCGTCGGGGTAGAGCTCGACGGCGGCACGGTGGCTGTAGGAGTAGGGCTCGCCCTGGTAGCCGATGCGCATCAGGGCGACGATAGACGCCTGGCCGGCGGGTTCCGCCGTGCGCCGCAGGACGCGGGTCGCCGTCCCGGGATTGACGGCGTCCGTGGGACGCCTATGGTGATTCGGCTTGGAGGAGGTTCCCGTGTCGGTCGGCCTCGTCGAAACCCAGTTCCTCACCTTCGGAAGCGCCGAGGACCCGTTCGTGCTGGCATCCGGCGCCACCTTCGACGAGGTCACGGTCGCCTACGAGACCTACGGCGAGCCCAACGAGGACCGCTCCAACGCCATCCTGGTGTTCCACGCCCTCACCGGAAGCCAGCACGCCGCCGGCCGCAACCCGGCGGTCCCGGGGGTGGAGCATCGCTGGACCGAGGAATGCCAGCGAGGATGGTGGGATCTGTTCGTCGGTCCCGGCAAGGCGATCGACACCGACCGCTTCTTTGTGATCTGCGCCAACTACCTCGGGAGCTGCTACGGCTCCACCGGACCCTCATCGATCGAGCCCGCCACCGGCAGGCCGTACGGGTCCCGTTTCCCGCAGGTGTGTTTCGCCGACATCGTCGACGTGCAGGTGCGGCTGGTGCAGCACCTCGGCATCGAGAAGCTGCATGCCGTGATCGGCGCCTCGACCGGTGGGGTGCTCGGGCTGTCGCTGGCGACCCGCTATCCGGACATGGTCGACGTCGTCATCCCGATCGCCTCCGGGGTCCGTGTCACCCCGCTTCAGGTGATCCACAACTTCGAACAGATCAACGCCATCGTGAACGATCCGGAGTACCGCGGCGGCGACTACTACGACGGGCCGGGGCCGGCGAAGGGCCTGGCGCTGGCGCGCATGATCGGCCACAAGACCTTTGTGTCGCTCGAGGCGATGGAGGAACGGGCCGAGTCAGAGGTCGTCAGCCGCGACGAAGGGCCCGGCTCCTACGGCATCGTGAGCCCGCTCGAGTCGTACATGTGGCACCAGGGCCAGAAGTTCGTACGCCGCTTCGACGCCAACAGCTACCTCCGCATCATCCACGCCTGGCAGACGTTCGATCTGGCGGCCGAGGCCGGGGTGGAGTTGAGCGATCTGTTCGTGCGCTGCAAGCACCAGCGCTACATGCTGTTCACCATCGACTCGGATGTCTGCTTCTACCCGGACGAACAAGAGGAGATGGCTCGCTACCTCAAACTGGCCGACGTGCCGTTCCAGCGGGTGACGGTGCACAGCGACAAGGGGCACGACTCGTTCTTGCTGGAGCCGGCCTTGTTCCGGCCCCACCTGGCCCACACCCTGCTCGACGAGGGGGCGTGACGATGGACTGGAAGCAGTACCCCGATGACCGCATCGTCGAGCTGCACCGGAGCGCCGTCGGCGAGTTCGATCGGAGGGTGCGAGCCATCACCGCCGACCAGTGGGCCGACCCGACGCCCTGCACCGATTGGAGCGTACGCGACCTCGTGAACCATCTCACCTACGAGAACCGATGGACCCCGCACCTGCTGGCAGGCGAGACCATCGCCGAGGTGGGTGATCGCTACGACGGCGACCTGCTCGGCGCCGACCCGGCGGCGGCGTGGGCTGACGCAAGCGGGACGGCGCTGGCGGCGGTGGCGGAGGCCGACCTCTCCGCCATGGTGCACGTGTCGTGGGGGTCGATCCCGGGGCGTGAGTACGTGACACAGCTCACCTCCGATCACCTCATCCACGGCTGGGACCTGGCTCGAGGGATCGGCGTCGACGAGACACTCGCCGACGACATCGCCGAGTTCGTGCATGCCTACGCCGAGCCGAGGCAGGCGCTCATGGCCGCCTCCAACGTGTTCGCCCCGGCGTTGGAACCGCCCGCCGGGAGCACCCTGGCGGCGAGGCTGCTGGCGCTCTACGGGCGCCGCGCCTGACGTGACCCGTGAGGCGACGAGGGGATCCGGGCCGGCCACGGCCTGCTGACATGGGTTCGATCGACGACGGCGAGGTTTCATGAGCGACCAGGGACCCATCGGCGTCTTCGACTCGGGCATCGGAGGCCTCACCGTCCTGGGGGAGCTGCGGTCGCTGCTTCCTGGCACGCCGATCGTCTACCTGGCCGACCAGGCCTGGGTTCCCTACGGGGAGCGCACCCTGGAGGAGGTGCGGGAACGCTCGATCCAGGTCGTCGAGGAGCTGCTGAGGCGGGGGGCGGCGCCGGTGGTGGTGGCCTGCAACAGCGCCTCGGCCGCCGCCCTTCGTCCGCTGCGGGAACGTTTCGCGGGGACGCCCTTCGTGGGCATGGAACCCGCGGTGAAGCCGGCGGTGGCGTTGAGCGAACGCGGGGTCGTCGGGGTGCTGGCGACCAACGCCACCTTCCAAGGAGAGCTGTACGCCTCGGTCGTCGACCGCCACGCCACCGGGGTCAGGATCGTGGCGCAGGCCGGCGCCGGACTCGTCGATCTCGTCGAGCGGGGCGTGGTGGAAGGACCCGAGGTGCGGCGGCTCCTCACCACCTACTTGGAGCCGATGCAGCGGGAAGGCATCGACACCCTGGTGCTCGGGTGCACCCATTACCCCTTCCTCATCCCGGTGATCGAGGAGATCCTCGGCGACGGGGTGCGTCTGGTGGACCCGTCGGCGGCGGTGGCCCGTCAGGTCGCACGGCTCGTGCCGCACGAGGCGCCCGGCGGGGCGAAAGGCACGGTCGAGTACCTCACGACCGGTGATCCCGCCGCCTTCGCCGCCCAGCTGCGTCGACTGGTCGGGGGCGATCCGCAGGTTCAGCGCGTCGAACTATGACCCGATGGCATGCCTCGGGTACCGTGAGGCCATGGACAACATCGCGTCGTGCCGTGTCGGCAGCGCCAACGTCTTCGTCATCCACGGTGACCTGACCAAACAGCCGGTCGGGGCGATCGTCAACGCCGCCAACGAGAACCTGACGCACGGTGGAGGTGTCGCCGTCGCCATCGTGCGAGCCGGCGGCCGGGTCATCCAGGAGGAATCCGATCAATGGGTTCGTGACCACGGGCCGGTGGGACCCGGGCAGGCGGCAGTCACCACCGGCGGGGCGCTCCACGCCTCCCATGTCATCCACGTGGTGGGTCCCCGTTTCCACGAGGGCGGCGACAACCGGGCCTTGCTCGCCCAAGCCGTCGGTGCCGCCCTCGATGCGGCGGCTTCCGCCGAAATCCGCTCGGTGGCGATGCCGGCGATCTCGGCGGGCATCTTCGGATACCCGGTGGCGGAGGCCACCGCGGTCATCGCCGCCACCGTCGTCGACTGGCTGCGGGACCATCAGGACGGGCCGGTGGAGGAGGTCCGGCTCGTTGGCTTCTCCGGGACCACCGCGGCCCATTTCGCGACGGGACTCGACGCCGCCGCGCCACGCCTCGACTGAGGGCGCGGTCCGGGGCCGGCGGTTCAGCGGGTCTCACCGGACCAGAGGCGGCGGAACTCCTCGCTGCCGTCGAGCAGCTCGTCGAGGGTGCCGCGGGCTGCGATCCGTCCCTCCGCCAGGACCACGATTTGATCGGCCCGTTGCAGCGCCGGCCGGCGGTGCGACACCACCAAGGCGGTGACGGCTCCGTCGGCTGCGAAGAGCCGGTCCCACAGGGTCTTCTCGGTCTCGACGTCGAGGGCGCTGGAGAGGTCGTCGAACACGAGTAGTTCCGGGTGCCGCACGAACATGCGGGCGGCGGCGGCACGCTGCACCTGCCCGCCGGAGAGGCGCATCCCGCGGGGTCCGACCATGGTCGCCAGGCCGTGTGCCATCTCGCCGAGGTCTCGTTCCAGAGCGGCAGCCCGGATCGCCTCCTCCAGCTCCCCGTCGCCCTCGTCCCGTCCCAACAGCAGGTTGTCTCGCAGGCTGAGCGAGAACAGCTTCGGCACCTGCGGGGTGTAGGCCGAATGGGGAGGCTGGAAGAAACGGGCCGGGTCGTCGACGGGGATGCCGTTCCACCGAATCTCGCCACCGTCGGCGTCGACCAGGCCCAAGAGGGCTCGCAACAAGGTGGTCTTCCCGGCGCCGATGCGGCCGGTGAGCACGGTGAAGCTGCCTCGCTTCACGACGAGGTCGATGCCGGCGATGCCGTTGTCGGTGCCGGGGTAGCGGAAGGTGAGGCCGCGCACCTCGAGGCGGTCGAGGCGGTCGGCGGGCTCACGGGGTGGCGACGCCTGCGCCGGCAGCCGGCCGGTGAGGTGCAGGTCGCGCCGTCGCACCAGCTCGCCGGCGGGCACACCCCGCATCAGTTCCACCATGCGTTCCAACGACACCCCGGCCTGGCGGAGCCGGGCGATGAAGAGCCCGACGAAGTAGCCGGCGTCGGTGACGAAGTCGAGGAAGTACACGAAGAGGGCGAACTCGCCGACGGTGAGGCCGCCGGCCGATCCGAAACGCCCGGCGGCGTACACCAGGATGAGCCCGGTGCCGACGTTGACCGTGTTCCAGAAGACCGACTCGAGGGCGGAGGTGAGCACCTTGTCACGCACCATGACGGTGCGGCGGGCGTCGTTGAGCCGGCGGAAGTGGGCGATCGTGCTCCGCTCCGCTCCCGCCACCTTGATCGACTGCACCGCTCCCAGCATCTCGCCGAGGGCGCCGGTGATGCGCCCGGTCGCTTCCCGCGCCGCGGTCCGGTAGGCGCGGATCTTGCTTCCGGCACGTTCCGCCACCGTGACCACCACGACGAGGGGAGCGAACACGAACACCGTCATCCAGGGGTTGATGGAGACGAGGATGAGGGCGGCGACGGTGGCGAAGACCAGGGAACCGATCATGTCCACCGTCCAGCTCAAGGCCTCCTCGGTGTGCTCGACGTCCTCGCGGAAGCGGGAGATCATCGCCCCCGGGGCCTCCGGGGCCGCCTGGGCGCCGGGAAGATCGAGGACGCGTCCCAGCATGTTGCGGCGCAGCAGGCTGCCGGAGCGGAACATGAAATGGACGTCGTTCCACAGGCCGAAGGTCATCACCGACAGCCGGGCGACCGCGTAGGCGGCGATGAGGGCGACGAGGGTGGCGGCGTTGAATCCGGCCTGTCCGAGCCCGTCGAAGAAGCGGCGGGTGATCAGCGCCGGCACGATCGGCATCACCCACATCGTTGTCCACACCATCGCGTTGACGGCGTAGCGGCCCGGGTTGGCGCGGATCAGCCGGCCCATCATGCGGGCGGTCGGCACCGAAGCTCGTCGCGTGGTGCTCATGCCAGCACCTCCTCCATGCCGGTGACGAGCAGGCGGGAGAGCCGCGAGCCGGGGTCGGCGACGAGCCGGGATCGTGCGCCGTATTCGACGACGCGCCCACCGTCGAGGATGAGGATGTCGTCGGCCCGGTTCACCGTGGCGAGACGGTGGGCGATGATGATCCCGGTGCGATCGGCGAGGAGCCGGTCCACGGCTCGTTCGATGAGATGCTCGGTGGCCGGGTCGAGGCGAGACGACGCCTCGTCCAGGATCACCAAACCTGGATCCTCCAGGAAGATGCGGGTGAAGGCGAGCAGCTGCGCCTGCCCGGCGGAGAGCCCACCGCCACCGGCCTCGAGTTCGGTGGCGAGGCCGTCGGCCAGCGACGCCAGCCATTCGTGGAGTCCCAGCTCGTCGAGGGCCGCCTCCAGCGCCTCGTCGGAGACGCCGTCGTCGAAGAACGTCAGGTTGTCGCGGATCGAGGCGCGGAAGAGCTGCACGTCCTGGGTGACCATGCCGACGTGGCGGCGCAGGTCGCCGACGGCGGCGTCGGGCGCCGGGACGCCTCCCAGCCGCACCTCGCCGCCGACGGGGTCGTAGAGGCGGGTGAGGAGCCGCGCCAGCGTCGTCTTGCCGCTGCCGGAGCGTCCCAGTACGCCGAGCACGTGACCCGGCTCCACTCGCAGCGTCAGGTCGTGGAGCACCACTTCGTCCTCGTAGGCGAAGGTCACCGCGTCGAGTTCGACGGAGAGGGGACCGCGCGGCAGGCGCACCTGGCCGGAGGTGTCGAGCACCGGCGCG
>CAYUDA010000056.1:0-9147 GCA_964443425.1 uncultured Acidimicrobiaceae bacterium | reverse complement strand
GAGTACTTGCAGTTGACGCTGGCATTCGACCACGACGTGGTCGACGGCGCCCCGGCGACCCGTTTCGCGTCACGCCTCAGGGAGCTGATCGAATCGGTCGACGTGCCGCTCGGTGACGGCGACCGCTCTCCCGGTGGGTGAGGTCCGCAACGGCGCCGCCGGCACGGGATCGTCAGGACTGCGGTGCGAACGACCGCACCACCACCTTCAGCCCTCTGTGACGCCTCCCGGGATGGGAATCCGGCTCAGGCGGGTGGAACGGATCCAGTCCCGGTACCAGTAGCCGCTGCGCTTGATGGTGCGATCCAGCGTGTCCGGGTCGACCCGGATCAAGCCGAATCGCATCTCGTAGCCCCACGTCCATTCGAAGTTGTCGAGCAGAGTCCAGACGAAGTATCCCCGGACGTCGACGCCGTTGTCGATCGCCGTCGCCACCGCCGCGATGTGGGCCTGAAGGTAGGCGATCCTCTTCGGATCGTCGACGGTGCCGTCCGGTCCGACCGTGTCCTGGTAGGCCGCCCCGTTCTCACACACATACAGTGGTGTGCCCGGGTACTCCTTGGCCACCCGTTCCAGGATCGCGGTCAGGCCGCCCGGCGTGACTCCCCAACCCATGGCGGTCCGCTCTCCGGAAGCCTTGATCATCCGGACCCCGGTCACCCCCGGCCAGGCAACGGAAGGCGGGGCCTCGGCGTCGGAGGCGACCCGGTGGACGTCGTAGTAGTTCAGCCCCAGGAAGTCGATATCTTGCCGGAGTGCGGCGAGCCGGTCGTAGTCGATCCGATCCGAGACCCCGTATCGACGGTGGAGCCGACGCACAAGCTCCGGATAGGCGCCGTGGAACACCGTCTCCAGGAACAACCGGTTGTGGATCGCGTCGACGGCTTCGGCCGCCTTCCGGTCTTCGAGCGCATCGCCGGCCGGCCAGCCAGGCGTCACATTGAGGGCGATCCCGATTCGGTCCTCGGACCCGGACGTGGTCTCCCGCATGCGGGCGACCGCGAGATGGTGGGCAACCATCACGTTGTGGGCGACCAGATACGCATCGCCGGGATCGGTCATCCCCGGAGCGTGCTCCCCGGCACTGTATCCGAGGAACGCGATGCACCACGGTTCGTTGAAGGTGGACCAGAGCGAGATCAAGTCCCCGAGGTGCTCTTTGGCGACGGCGGCGTAGTCGGCGAACCAGTCCGGCGATGCGGGGTTCACCCAACCGCCTTGATCCTGGAGCGCCTGGGGGAGGTCCCAGTGGTAGAGGGTCGCCATGGGGGTGATCCCTGCCGCCCTCAGCCGCTCTGCCAGCTCTCGGTAGAAGGCCACACCCTCGGGATTGACCTCACCTCGTCCCGACGGCAGCAGCCGCGACCAGGCGATGGAGAACCGGTAGGCGTTGACCCCGAGCTGCTGCATGAGGGCCACATCCTCGGCGAGTCGGTGGTAGTGATCGATCGCCCGATCGCCCGTTTCCCCCTGGTACGTCTTGCCCGGGGTGTGGCTGAAGGTGTCCCAGATGGTCGGCCCACGGCCGCCTGCGTCGACCGCTCCTTCGATCTGGTACGACGACGCCGCCACCCCCCAGAGGAAACGTTCGCCGAACACTCGTTGATCAGTCAACTCAGGCTCCTACTCAGAGGTGGGCATCCGTCCGGTGGAGGGCCCGCCACGATCCACCACCGCCTTGAAACATGCGACCTGGTGGTCCTGGTCGAGCTCCACCAGCTCAGGCATGGCCCGATTGCAGCCGAGCTCGGATTGCGCCACCGGGCAGCGATCGTAGTAGACGCATCCATTCGGCGTGAAGGCCCCAGATTGGTTGATCTCCAGCACATCCTTGATGTCGTCGATGCCACCGTCCCATCGTTCATCGAGATGCGGGATCGCCGTCAAGAGCATCTGGGTGTAGGGATGCAGCGGATCGCCGAACACGCGCTTGGTGTCACCCATCTCGACCACCGAGCCGCGGTACATGATCACCGTTCGCTCGCTGATGTAGTAACCGAGTGACAGGTCATGGGTGACGAAGAGAATCGCCAGTCCGCGTTCCGCGAGGTCGGCGAGCAGGTTGAGCACGTCGATCCGGGTGGAGGCGTCGAGCATCGAGATGATCTCGTCGGCGATCAGGATATCGATGTCGAGCAAGAGCGTCCTTGCGATCAGCATCCGCTGCAGCTGGCCTCCGGAGAGCTGATGCGGGTACTTGTTGCGCACCTCGCCCGGATTGAGGCCGACCGACTCCAATGCCTCGTCGACCTTCTCCGCCCACTCCTTGCGGCCCAGGTCAGAGAAGTACCCCTGACGGACGATCTCGAACACCCGATCCGCCTTGAAAATGGGGTTGTAGGAGCTGAAGGGGTCCTGGAACACCCCCTGCACGGTCCGGTAATACTCCTTCAAGGTCTCGCGCTTCAGCTCGGAGATGTCCTGGCCCTGGAACAGAATCGAGCCCGAGGACACCGAGATCAACCGCAGGATCATCTTGCCGATGGTGCTCTTGCCGCTGCCACTCTCGCCGATCAGCGAGATCACTTCGCCGGGAGCGATGTCGAAGCTCACGTGGTTGACGGCTAACAGCTCGTGGCTGCCGAAGGTGCCAACCCGGTAGACCTTCGAGACGTCGCGCAACTCGAGCATCAGACCGCACCGACCTTCCAGCACGCCACCTCGTGCCCTTCGCCGATCTCGGCGAAAGGTGGCTCCTGGAGGCATTGCTCGTCGGCCAGTGGACACCGGTCCCTGAATCGGCAGCCTGTCGGCGGATCCAACAGGAGGGGCGGCTTCCCCGGGATTCCGTGCAGCCGCTGTTCGGCGATCCGGACACCGATTCTCGGGAGCGAGTCGATCAGCATCTTGGTATAGGGATGCTGCGGGTTTCTGGCGATCGTCTCGGTCGGGGCCTTCTCGGCGAGCTTCCCGGCGTACATGATCAAGATGGTGTCGGCGATCTGGTAGAGAATCGACAGGTCGTGAGTGATCACGATCATGCTCTTGACGAGGCCCCTATCGCGGAACTCCACCAACATCTCGGCCACTGCCTTCTGCGACGACACGTCGAGCGCCGAGGTGATCTCATCGGCGATCAGCAGTGATGGATCCCGCAGCGTGGACAGCACGAGGACTATCCGCTGCTTCATGCCACCGGACATCTCGATGGGATACATGTCGAGCACGTCGTGGGCGAGACCGACGAGGTCGAGGCGTCGTTCCAGATCCTCCACGACGTCTTCGAAGTCGATGCCTCGAGCCTCGAGGAGCTCCTCGATCATCTTTCCGATCTTGCGGATCGGGTTCAAGGCGCTCATCGCGTACTGCGGGATGACCGAGATCTCCCCGAAACGGAACTTGTTCATCGCCTTGGTGTCCCAGACGGGCAGCTCCTCGCCGTCGAGTTCGACCCGCCCCTCGATGTATCGCATCCGGGAGCTCATGGAGATGAGGCTGTTGCCCAGCGTCGACTTGCCGCAGCCCGATTCGCCGGCGAGTCCCATGATCTCGCCATCCGCGATGGTGAAGCTGACGCCATCGAGCGCCTTGACGTCACCACGCAGGGTGCGGTAGTAGACGGTGAGATTGTCGAGGGTCAGGCTCATCGTCTACATCTCCCTCAGCTTGGGGTTGAACACCTCGTCCAATCCCACGTTCATCACGTAGAGCGCACCCACGATCATGGTGATCGCCAGCCCCGGGGGCACGAACCACCACCATTGCCCCAGGACCAGCGCTCCCCACAGCACCGAGTACTGCATCATCAGCCCGAGCGAGATGGTGTCGGTCGGGCCCAAACCGATGAAGTCGAGTGTCGCCGCGGTCAGGATGGCTCCGCCGAACTGGAGGATGAAGGTCATCACCAGGTAGGAGCTCATGTTGGGGGCGATCTCGGTGAAGATGACCCGCCGGCTTGGCATCCCGCTCAGCTTGGCGAGGTCGACGAAATCCCGAGAACGGAGCGAGAACGTCTGAGAACGGATGGCCCGGGCCGCCCACGGCCACGAGGTCAGCCCGATGAAGATGCTCTCGGTCATGATGCCGCGGACCTCCAGGTAGGCGGCGATGATCAGCAGGATCGCCAGGGTCGGGATCACGAGCACGATGTTGGTGATCGCGTTGAGGGCCTCGTCGACCAGTCCACCTCGATACCCGGCGGTGAAGCCGACGAAGATTCCGATCAACGTCCCGAGGCCGCCGCCGACCAGTCCGACCTGGAAGGTCGCCCGCAAACCGTGGACGAATTGGGTGAACACGTCCTGGCCGAACGTCGTGGTTCCAAACCAGAAATCCGACGATGGGGGATTCGGTCCGAACCCGGCGTATTCCTCCGAGGTGTAGTGGGTGAGGAACGGGCCGACGATGGCGAGCACGACGAAGGCAAGCACCACGGTGAGGCCGATCTGGAGCCGCCGGTTTCGCAGCGCGAAATAGAGGAACTCGTTCTTGCGCAGCCGTTCGATCATGTCTCACCTCCCATCATGCCGATCCGTGTTCTGGGATCGACGATCACGTAGACGATGTCGATGACGAAGTTGGCCAGGAGCACTCCGATGATGATGAACAGGAAGCAGCCTTGGATGAGGAAGTAGTCCTGGTTCTGAATGGCGGCCAGTAGCAGGTACCCGATGCCGGGGTAGGAGAAGACCACCTCGGTCACCAAAGCCCCGGCGACGATGACCCCCAGCTTCAATGACAGGCCGGACAGTTGCGGGAGGACCGCGTTGCGGAAGGCGTATTTGCGAACGAGCTTGCGGGGCGCCCCGAGCGCCTCCAGGTAGTGCGAGTAATCGGATTCCAGCTCGTAGATGATCATGTTGCGCATCCCGATCGCCCACCCTCCGAATTCGACCAGGAACAAGGACACGAAGGGCAAGAACCAGTGCGACAACAGGCTCAAGGCGAATCGGAACGACAGATCGGGTTGCAGGTTGTAGGCGTACGCTCCGGCGATCGGGAACCAGTCGAGGACGATGCCGAGGGACCAGGCCAGCAGGATGCCGAGCCACATGTACGGGGTGGCGGTGAGGACGTACCCCACAGGGAGGAGGGTGTTGTCGAGGTGTTTGGTGCGGGCGGCGTAGGCGCCGAATCGGTTGCCGGCGATCCAGCCGAGGACGATGGTCGGCAGCAGGAGCGCAACGTCATAGGGTACGGCGCGCCTGATGACGCTGACGACCGACTGGGGGAAGAGGTAGGCGCTGATCCCCAGGTCGCCATGCAGGAGCGCCCCCCAGAAGTGGAAGTACTGCTGCCAGATCGGCTGGTCGAGCCCGAACACGCTGGCGTAGTACCGGTGCATCTCCCGGGCAGCCTCTGCGTTCAGTGACGTCCGCGACAGCATATTGGAGATAGGGTCGCCCGGCATGAAGCGGGGAATCAGCCAGTCGATCGTCACGGCAACGAAGAACGTGAGACCGTAGACGAGGAGCTTGCGCCCGAAGTATCTCTTGATGCGTCTCTCTCCCTCGTCGAGAAGGGGTGCCGTCCCCCCCGCACCCTAGGAAGCGCGGGGGGAACGGCTTGATCCCCTAGCTGTCACTCAGTTGGTGTGAGTTCCAGGTTGATGAGGGTCTCGAGACCGCCCAGCTGCCAGTACCCGGACCAGGTCGTCGGCAGGGTTGGCGACGCCGAATCCTCGGTCGGCCAGTTGGTCCAGACCGCGTTGCTGAACTGCGCCCACAGACCGTTGTACCAAAGCGGAATCATCGGGACGTCGGTCAGCATCTTCCGCTGGATCGCCGAAGTCGCTTCCTGCATCCCGGTCACATCCGAGGTCTGCACCCGGGCGAGAGCGTCGACGAGGTCGAAGACCTCCTGATCCTCGTACCGGCCGAAGTTGCCGCTCTGCATCTGATCCTGGATCGGGTGCCGGAACAACAGGTTGTACAGCGTCCACGGCGTGTTGCTCATCGACGCCCAGTTGTTCAGGGTCATGTCGAATGTGCCGCCCTGGAGCGCGTCGTTCCACGCGCCGTAGTCGGGCGTTTCTGCCTTGACGTTGATGCCTGCGGCCTGGGCACTGGTCGCGATCACGTTGATGGCTTCCATCCAGTCGGTCCAACCGAACGGGCAGGTCACCTCGAGGGCGATGTCCGATCCGTCGGGTGCGTTGAAGAAGCCGTCGTCGCCCATCGTGTAGCCGGCGTCGGTCAGGATCGACATCGCCTCGTCCGGATCGTAGGTCCAACCGAGCTCGTCCACGACCGATTGGTCGATGTAGGTGCTCAGGGTGGGCAGCAACCCGGTCGGGTCGGCCGCCTTTACCAGGTTGGCATACGCGATCTTGACGATGTCGTCGACGTTGATCGAGTAGGCCAGAGCCTTGCGGAACGCGGCGTCATCCATCGGCTGCTTGGTCGTGTTCAAGAACAGAACCGCCGTGTTCGCCGACAGCATGTACGGCGCCTCGGCGTAGTACGTGGACACGTAGCCCTTGTTGGCCATCTCGGCGACGCCGGGCAGGAAGTTGTTGCTCAGGTCGAGTTCGCCCTTGAGCACCATGCCGAGCGCAACGTTGTTGCTCGACGTCCGGATGTCGACGATGCGCTTTGGTGTCGGGGCGCCGAAGACGCTCGTGCCCCACCACGAATCGTTGCGCAACCAGACGTTGCGATCCTCGCTGTTGCTCTCGTACAGGTACGCGCCGGAGCCCACCGGGTTCTCGTTGGCGCCGACGGTGATGTCCTCCTCGGAACGACCCTCCCACAGGTGCTGGGGAACAATCGGGATGTTGTACAGGTTGTTCTCGAACTCCTGGTAGAGCGGGTCGTCGTTGAAGGTGAACTCGAGGTTCAGATCGTCGACCGCGGTGATCCCGGTGAGATAGTTCCACATCGGTGCGAACCATATCGCCGAGTACTGGTTGCCGAGCTCATAGGTGTAAGCGACGTCCGCCGCCGTCAGTGGCTCGCCGTCGCTCCAGGTCAACCCGTCGCGCAACGTGACCTTGTAGGTCGTGTCGTCGGTCCACTCGCCGCTTTCCGCCAGCCAGGGCTTCATCTGGCCGCTGAGCGGGTCGTAGTCGAACAGGAACTCGTACACGTACCCGATCGTTCCCGTCGTGTTGGCAAGGTTGCCAGGCTGGAACGGGTTCCAGGTCGAGGGCGGGCCCCATGCAGATCCGCTGACGTAGAGCGTCTCGCTGCGGTCGAACACCACATCGGTCACTGCCTGAGTCGTGGTGGTCGTCGCCATCGTGGTGGTGGTCTCGTCACCGCTCATCGCTTGAGTCGTACTGGTCGTCGTATCGGATGAATCCGAGGAGTTACACCCGGCAGCGACCATCGTCAGTACGAGCACGAGCGCGAGCAGCATGCCTGCTTTTCGCATTCGCATCCTCCTTCTCCTTCCTGTCTGTGTCGGTCTCGGCGGCGTCACACACCCGCCGTCGCCCCTATTGCGCTGCTACATCTCCGATGCTCGATTGGCGGATCACCAGTTCGGCGGGAAGCAGAATCCGGACCGGACCGCGGTCGGGCTCCTCGATGAGTTGACAGAGAGCTCGTGCCGCCTCCACGCCCTGCTGGTGGATGCCTTGCCGGACCGTCGTCAACGGCGGATCCATGTGCATCGCGAAATCAAGATCATCGAACCCGGCCAGGGCGACGTCCTCGGGTACCCGTCGATCGAGTTCTCGCAGGGCGTCGAGTGCACCGGCTGCCGTGGCGTCGTTGGCGCAGAAGATGGCGTCGACATCGCGCCCTGCCAGCGTCTTCGCCCCGGCGTAGCCGCCCCCGCCGCCAAAGTCGCCCTCGAAGATGAATTCGTCCGATTCGAGACCGGAACGTGCGATCGCTCGCCGGTAGCCTTCGAGGCGGTCCTCGCCCGCCGCGGTTCCCCGAATGCCGGTGATGTGACCGATCCGGCGCCGACCCAACGAGATGAGGTGCCTGGTCAAGCTGTACGCGGCGGTGACGTTGTCGATGTCGACGTAGCTCGCGCTCAGATCGTTGCGGCGATGACCAATGAGTACGGTGGGGAGGTCGGATGCGAGAAGACCGTCGACGAGCGGATCGACCAGGTTGGTGGCGGTGACGACAACCCCGTCGATCAGTCCGACTCCGAGTATCTGATCGAGGGTCTGTTCCTTGGAGCGATTCCCGAACCACATCATCATGCCGGCAGCGTGCTCGGAGAGGGCGTCCGTCAGGCCGTGCAGGAGCACCGCGAAGTACGGGTCCTGGAACAGCACGCTCGGCTCCTCGTGCATGACGATGCCGACGACGCCACTTCTCCCCGACGCCAGCGTGCGCGCGGCCCGGTTGGGTCGGTAGCGGGTGCGGCGGGCGACCTCCAGGACTCGATCACGAGTCTCGTCGCGCACGGAGCCGCCGGTGAAGACCCGAGACACGGTCGATCTGGATACGCCCGCCAGGTCGGCCAGCTCTTCCAGCGTTCTCGCCTCCGGGCGCTGCTCCTCGTGCGGCACGGCCCCTCTCTTCATCACGTTGTTGGGAGCGCTCCCAAGATGGTAACCACGATCTCTGCCACGGGTCAATTTCGGGCGGGCGCGGGAGGCGCCGCACGTCCGGGTAGCATCGAGAGCGCTCCCAGACATGGGGATGCCGGCTCTCTGGTGAGGGTCTCCCGCTGGTCCATCTGATCGCGGACGTAGAGGCGGTACTACTCGCCGGCGGTCTCCACCAGGGCCGCGATGTCCCCGCCGACCTACCCGGCCGTACCCGAGTCCGTGACGGTGAACGTGCCGCGGATGCCGTCGCCGACCATACCCGGCTTGCAGGCGGTGACGTAGCTGCCCGGGCCGGCCTGGACCACGAGGTTGCGGGTGAGGCCCGGTCCGATGTTCTCGACCTCGCCGATGATCCGTAGCCCGTCGTCGGCGAGCAGGTAGAACTCGGTCACCTCGGAGCCGTCGTTGGTCACCTCGAATACCAGGTTGCCGCTCGGCGCCTCATCGGCGCCGACCTCGCAGGTGTCGGCGGTGCTTCGTACCGGGATGACGCCGGCCGGGACGTCGCGGGTGTTGGTGCAGGCGGCAAGAGCGAGGGCGGCGGCGGTGGGCGCCAGCAGCTTCACGACGTTCCGCACCGGCGACCTCTCATGTCTGGGCCGGGACGGGAACCCTGCCGACCCGTGTCGTGCGGACGCTGCGGACGAAGAGCGTCATGACCGGGACCAGGTAGGCGAGCCAGGCGAGCAGCT
>CAYUDA010000055.1:0-9333 GCA_964443425.1 uncultured Acidimicrobiaceae bacterium | reverse complement strand
TCTTGTACTGCTGCCACAGGTTGTAGGCGACGTCCCAGAAGTAGACGTTGCAGGAACGCATCAGCGCCTCGTGGATCGACTGCATACCGTCGTCGACCCGGGTCCAGTTCTCCCAGACCCGCTGGCTGGGGTCGGTGAACGGCTTGCGGAGCTGGCCGGAACACAAGATGGGATCCTCGACCGACGCCGCCTCCTCCGGCGGGATGCCCTCCTCCATCGCAGTGACGTACGTGACGACCTTGAACGTCGAAGCCGGGGCGTACTCGCCCTGGATGGCGAAGTTGTTGAAGAGGGCGAGAGAGTTGAGGCGTTCCAGCTCCTCGCTGGTGATGCCGTCCACGAAGATGTTGGGGTCGTAGGTCGGGACCGACGCCATCGCCTCGACGGCGCCGTTGGTGGCGTCGAGCACCACCCCGACGGCGCGGACCGGGCATCCCTTGTCCTCGTCGGAGGGAACACAGTCGGGGTCGTACTCGCTGCGGGCCAGCTCGAGGCCGTCCGCCAAGGCCTTCTCCAGTACCCGCTGCAGGTCGAGGTCGATGTTCAGAGTGAGCGAGGCCCCCGCTTCGGGGAAGTCCTCGTTGAGGACCCGCAGCACCGTCTGTTGAGCATTGACCTGGTACTTGATGGTGCCCTGCACCCCGCGGAGCAGGCTGTCGTAGGCCCTCTCGATCCCGGCCTTGCCGAGCAGCTCGGTGGATGACTTTCCGGCGTCGATGTCACCCTGATCGGGCAGACCGATGTAGCCGAGGATGTCGGACGCCAGCGCCCCCTCCGGGTAGATGCGGATCGGTTGCGGTACCACCGAGACCCCGGGGAACAGCTCCTTGCGCTCGGCGAGGAACTGCATCGCCTCCTCGGTGAGGTCGCTGACCACGGTGCGGCGGTCGGCGCGGTCCTTGGCGTCCTCCACGATCTCGCGTACCTCGGCCGTGGTGAGCGAGCTGAAGGCCGCCAGCTGTTGGATCAGATCCTCCTCGGTGTCGTCGGTGACGAGGGCGCCGTCCACCACGGCGGCCAGGGCCGGGCGGGTCCCCGCCAGCAGCTCGCCGTTACGGTCGCGGATCTCGCCACGGGGCGCCGGGGTGCTGACGAGCTTCACCTGGTTGTTGCTGGCCTGGGCCTCGTAGTCGGTGGCGGACGCCACCTGGATCTGCCACAGGCGCAGCGTGAGCGCGGAGAACATCAAGAGGAACACCACGCCGAGCACGCTGAGGCGCCAGCTGGTGCTCACAACGCCCACCCGCGGCGCCGGTCACCGAGAAGCCGGGTGACGAGTGGGAACACCAGAATCGCCAGAACCACGTTGTACGCCGCCGGGAGCACCATGTGCTTGACCACCACGGGGTTGCTGAGAATGCGCTGACCAAACAGAGTACCCGCGACCGCGAACAACGATTGGCCCAGCACCGTGAGCAGGAACGCCCCGACGGCGACCACGAACGGTCCATCGTCGGCGCGCTCGCGCAGCCGCCACGTCACGTAGGCGACCACGGTGTAGCTCATCGCCCACAGGCCGAGGGCCGACCCGCCGAGCAGGTCGAGCAGCAGACCGGCGGTGAACCCGATGAGCAGCGCCGGTTCGGCCGCCAGGTAGCGGGCAGCCCCGATGACGACGAGCAATACCAGCGCCGGCGATGCCCCGAACGGCTGGATGCGTCCCGCGCCGAACACCGAGGTCTGGATCACCACGGTGGTCACCACCAGGGCGATCGCCAGCCCGATCGCGCGCCGGTTCACGGATTGAAGCCCGGCAGGTTCGGATCTGTCTCGATCGGCACCTCGCCCCCGGCGCCGGCGTCGAGCGGCGACCATCCCACGATCACCTTGACATAGTCGAGCTTCGACACCTCGACGAGAGGATCGACCGTCGTGACGAGCGCGAACCCCGCCTCGTTGACCGCGGTCTCGCTGACGGTGCCGACCGGTATGCCGGGCGGAAAGCGGCTCCCCGAGGTGACGACGAGGTCACCCTCCTCGACCGGTGTCTCCGCCTGGAACATCTTCAGGCTCAGCTCCGTGATCTTGCCCTCCACGATGCCGGTCTCGTTGGTGGAGGTGTCTCGCACCCCGACCCCGAAGTTCGGGTCGGTGAGGAGCCGCACCCGGGCAGAGTCCTCGAAGGCGACATCGATGCGCCCCACCAGCCCGCGGTCGTCGAACACGGCGTCGCCGACCGAGATCCCGGCGCTGGTCCCCTTCTCGATCCACCGGATCTGATCGAAGTCGCTCGAGCCGGGGGAGGCGATGCGGGCCGACACCGCGGCCAGCTCTCCGGGGGCCTCGAGCCCGTTGAGCTTCTCCAGCTCGGCAACCCTCGTTTCCAGCAGGGCCTGGTCCCGGATCTGGGCATCGAGCTTCGCCACCTGGTCGCGGAGTCGCTCGTTCTCGTCGCGGAGGCCGGCGATGTTGGAGATCCCGTCGATGAACGCCACCACCGGCCTCGTCGCCGCCGACATCGCTCGCTGCAGCGGCGAGAACAGGGTTTGCGCTCCCTCCCGCATCGTGGTCCCGATGCCGGCGCCCTCGGCCCGGACGTCGAAGGTGGCGAGGAGGAAGGAAATGACGAGCAACGAGATGAGAAGGAACGTGGATCGATCGAATCTCCGGAACGAATACATCAGCCTTCCCGGCTGCTCGTCACCCGATCAATGCCGGCCACTCGAGGAGAGCACGACGTGGAGCACGTCGAACTCCTCGAGGCACGCACCCGATCCCAACACCACGGACTGCAGGGGATGCTCGGCGGTGATGATCGGCATCCCGGTCTCGTTCGCCACCCGGAGATCGAGACCCCGCAGCAGGGCGCCGCCACCGGTGAGGACGATGCCGCGCTCCATGATGTCGGCGGCCAGCTCGGGCGGTGTTTTGTCGAGAGTGAACTTGACGGCGTCGACGATCTGGGAGACCGGTTCCTCGATCGCCTCCCGCACCTCGGCGCTGGAGAGCACCACGGTCTTGGGAAGACCGGTGACGAGGTCACGGCCCCGCACCTCGGCGGACGGCTCGTTGGCGTAGGGCCAGGCCGAGCCGATCGCCATTTTCACCTGCTCGGCGGTCCGCTCGCCGAGCATGAGGTTGTACTCCTTCTTGACCCAGTTGATGATCGCCTCGTCCAGCTCGTCGCCGCCGATCCGGGTGCTCTTGGAGACGACGATGCCGCCGAGGGAGATGACGGCCACCTCGGTGGTGCCGCCGCCCATGTCGACCACCATGGACCCCGATGGTTCGTGCACCGGGAGACCGACCCCGATGGCGGCGGCCATCGGTTCCTCGATGGTGTAGGCGCGGCGGGCGCCGGCGTGATAGGCAGCCTCCTCGACAGCGCGCCGCTCCACCGCGGTGATCCCCGAGGGGACGCAGATCACGATGCGGGGACGGGCGGCGAAGCGGCGGTTGTGCACCTTGTTGATGAAGTAGCGCAACATCTTCTCGGTGATCTCGAAGTCGGCGATGACACCACTACGGAGGGGACGGATCGCCTGGATGTAGGACGGGGTGCGCCCGATCATCCGCTTCGCCTCCATGCCGACTTCGAGGGGGCGATTGTCCCTCGTGTTGACCGCAACCACCGAGGGCTCGTTGAGCACGATCCCCATTCCGCGCACGAATACCAGGAAGTTGGAGGTGCCGAGGTCGATCGCCATGTCTCGCCCGGCGAGGGAGAAGAGATTGTTCAGCATTCGTGGCCTACTGCTCGTAGCAGAAACTGCAGTCTAGAAGGGTACCGGAGAACGTCCGTCTATGCGCCATCGGGCGCCGCGAGGACCGATTCCGGGCCAGATCCCCATCTCAGGGAAAGAACAGCCCGAGTTCGCGGGCGGCGCTGGCGGCCGAGTCGGAGCCGTGCACGATGTTGTTGGTGATGACGAGGCCGAAATCACCCCGGATCGTTCCCGGAGGCGCCTCCACCGGGTTGGTGGGTCCCATCAGGGTCCGTGCCACGGCGATGGCGGACTCCCCCGACCATTCCATCGCCACCACCGGACCGCTGGTGATGAAGCTCACCAACTCGCCGAAGAACGGCTTGTCCTCGTGCTCGGCGTAGTGGCGCTTCGCCAGGTCCTCGTCGATCGACAGCAGTCGCATCTGCTCCAGCGCGAGACCCTTGGCCTCGAAACGGGAGACGACCTCCCCGACGAGTCCCCGGGCCACGCCGTCGGGCTTGACCATCACGAACGTGTGCTCGGTTGCCATAGATCCTCCGCTGGTGGGGAGTGAACGCCGGGATGGTAGCGGTGCCGGACGGTCGGCCCGCGCCGGATTCACTCCCCGTCCACCAACCAGTACGGGTCCGCTTCGAATCTGCGGTGGACCGGTGAGGCGGCCCGGCTCCGGGCGAGCCCGAGGGCGATCCGCGCCTCTCCGGCGACGTAGAGGGAGCCGGCTACAACGACCGCGCCGGATTCCCCGGCCAGTTCGGTGGCTCGATCGAGGGCGACGGCGACGGTCGGTTGCACCTCGATCGGGACCCCGTCGGGAACGATGCCGGCGATGATCTCGGCGACCTGATCGGCAGGGATGGCGCTGGGATCGGCCGCGGCGGTGACCACCAGGCGGTCGATGAGATCCACCACCGGCGCCAGCAGTGCCGTCGGGTCGCGGCCCTGGCGCATACCGAACACCATCACCCAGTCGCGACCGGGGCGCTCGTCGTCGAGCGTCTGCGCCAAGCCGGCGAACCCCTCCTCGTTGTGCGCCCCATCGACGAGGGTGAGGGGCCGCTCCCGCACGATCTCCTGGCGCCCGGGAGACGTCACCGCCGCGGTGGCCTCCCGCACCGCGTCGGGGTCGAGGCCCCGCCCGAAGAAGGCCTCGGCGGCGGCCACCGAGGTGGCGAGGTGGTCGACCTGGTGGCGGCCCAGGAGGTTCAGCTCGAGATCCTCATAGCGGTCGTGAATGCCGTCGATGGTGCAGCGCCAACCGCGCGAGTCGGGGGTGGCGTTCTCCACGGCGAAGTCGAGTCCGGCACGGAACCAGCGGGCGTCCTGGCGCCGCACCGCCTCCTCGGCCACCGCCTCCACCTCGGAATGGAGCTTCCCGGTGACGAGCGTACCCCGCTGCTTGAGGATGGCGGCTTTCTCGGCTCCGATCTCGGTGAGGGTTTCCCCGAGATGGGACATGTGGTCGCGGGAGACCCCGGTGACGACCGACACCGCGGCGCCTACCACATTGGTGGCGTCGAGCCGGCCCCCGAGCCCCACTTCGACGACGGCGACGTCGACCGCCTCGTTGGCGAAGACCTCGAAGGCGATGGCGGCGGTGAGCTCGAAGTAGGTGACACGGTTCGCCTGGTGCTTCTCGTAAAGATCGACGAACGGCGCCACGTCGCCGACCGCGGTGACGAAACGGTCACGCGACAGGTTCGCCCCCCGGATCCCGAAACGTTCCTCCACGTGGTGGAGGTGAGGCGAGATGAAGGTGCCGGTCGCCAGTCCGTGCGCTCCCAGCAGGTCGGCGATCATACGCACCACCGTCGTCTTGCCGTTGGTGCCGGCGACGTGAATCACCGGGTAGCGGCGGTGCGGGTCGCCCATGAGCGCCAGCAGGCCGGTGATGGTCTCCAGGCCGGGACGGATGCCGTAGCCGCGGTGGTGCTCCAGGTAGGCGACGGCGGTCTCGTAGTTGACGGGTTCGGCTGGCGTCGTGTCCAGAGCGGCTATCCGAGTTCTGCGAGTTGGGTGCGGAGCCGTTCCAGTTTGGCCTGGAACTCCTCCAACTTGTGTTCTTCTTTCGCCACGACCTCCGCCGGTGCCTTGTCGCGGAAGCTGGAGCTGTCGAGTTTGCGGCGGGAGCGCTCCTCGAGCTGTGCCAGCTCGCCGATGGCCTTGGCGAGCCGGGGACGCTCGGCGTCGACGTCGACCAGCCCCACGAGCGGTACGAAAGCCTGCACCGCGCCCGCTGTCAGCCGGGTGTGGCCGGACAGGTCGGCGGGAGCACCCCCGAAGGTCGCCTCCACCCGCCCCAGGGCACCGAGCTGGCGGCGCCACCAGTCGGCGGCGATCCCGGCGGGGTCGTCGACGAGGAGGGAGAGGGTGCGGCGCGGGTCGAGGCGGTGCTCGGAGCGGAAGCGCCGCACGGCCACGACGAGCTGCTGCAGCTCGTCCATCCCTGGGGAAGGCCTTCCCGCCGGTGGGGCGGGCCAGCTCGCCAAGGCCAGCAGCGATCCGTCACCGAGTTCCTTCCACAACTCCTCGGTGAGGAACGGCACGACCGGGTGGAGGTACTTGAGGAGGTCGCGCAACACCACCCCGAGGGTCTGGACGGTGGCCGGGGCCCGCTCCTCGTCGCGCAGGTTCGACTTGGCCATCTCGAGGTACCAGTCGAAGACCTCGGACCAGGCGAAGTTGTACAGCATGCCGACCGCGTCGGAGAAGCGGTACTCGTCGAGCATGACGTCGTAGCCGGCTCCGACCTCGTGGAGGCGCTCCAGCACCCAGGCGTCCTCCGGACCGGGATGCTCGGGATACCCGCCTTGCTCCGGCACCCCCGCCACTCCTCCGTGCTCGACGGCGAAGCGGACCGCGTTCCACACCTTGTTGCCGAACCGGCGGGCGGCGTCGATCCACTCCTCGTTGAGGGGGATGTCGTGGCCGGGGGCCGCCGACTGGACCAGCGTGAGCCGCACCGAATCGGCCCCGTAGCGGGCCACCAGCTCGAGCGGGTCGAGGGCGTTCCCCCCCGACTTCGACATCTTGCGGCCTTCGGCGTCGCGCACCAAACCGTGGATGACGACGTCATGGAAAGGCTCTGCTCCCATGAAGTGGAGGCCCATCATCATCATGCGGGCGACCCAGAAGTAGATGATGTCGAACCCGGTGACCAGCACGCTGGTGGGGTAGAACCGTTCCAGATCCTCGGTGCGGTCGGGCCATCCCAGGGTGGAGAAGGGCCAGAGCGCCGACGAGAACCAGGTGTCGAGCACGTCCTCCTCCGGGCGGAGGGAACCACCGCAAGTGGGGCAGGCGTCGGGGTCCTGGCGCGCCACCACGATCTCGTCGCAGTCCTCACAGAACCAGGCCGGGATGCGATGCCCCCACCACAGCTGGCGGCTGATGCACCAGTCGCGCAGGTTCTCCATCCAGTGGCGGTAGCTCTTGGCCCAGCGCTCCGGGACGAAGCGGGTCTTCCCGGCGTCGACCGCCTCGATCGCCGGACCTACCAGCGGCGCCACCTGCACGAACCACTGGGTCGACAGCATCGGCTCGACCACGGTGCCGCAGCGCGAGCAGTGGCCCACCGAGTGGTGGTGGTCCTCGACCTTGACGAGGTAACCCTCCTGCCCCAGGTTGTGGCGGATCGTCTCGCGCGCCTCGTAGCGGTCGAGGCCGGCGAAGCGGCCCCCTGCGGCCGTGATGCGGGCGGCGGTGTCGATGACCTGTGGCGCCTCGAGTCCGTGCCGTTCACCGATCTCGAAGTCGACCGGGTCGTGGGCCGGGGTGACCTTGACCGCCCCGGTGCCGAACTCGGGGTCGACGGCGTCGTCCGCCACGACCGGGATGATGCGGTCGACGAGGGGGAGGCGCACCGAGGCCCCGATCGCGTCGCGATAGCGGGGATCGTCGGGATGCACCGCCACCGCCGTGTCCCCGAGCATGGTCTCGGCCCGGGTGGTGGCGACCGTGATGCCTCCCGGCCGGTCGAGGAACGGGTAGGTGATGTACACCAGCTCGCCGTTCTCGTCCTGGTACTCGACCTCGATGTCGGAGAGGGCGGTGTGGCAGCGGGGACACCAGTTGATGATGCGGTTGCCGCGGTAGATGAGGCCCTGCTCGTAGAGGGTGACGAAGACCTCGCGGACCGCTCGAGACAGCCCATCGTCGAGGGTGAACCGTTCCCGGGACCAATCGGTCGAGAATCCCATGGTGCGGATCTGGGTGGTGATGGTTCCACCCGCCCGGGCCTTCCAGTCCCACACCCGCTCGGTGAAGGCTTCCCGGCCCAGGTCGTGGCGGGTGAGGCCTTCGGCGGCCAGCTCCCGCTCCACCACGTTCTGGGTGGCGATCCCGGCGTGGTCGGTGCCGGGCACCCACACGGTGGCGTACCCCTGCATGCGCTTGCGCCGCACCAGAGCGTCCTGGATGGACATGTTGAGGGCGTGTCCCATATGGAGCACGCCGGTGACGTTGGGCGGCGGGATGACGATCGAGAAGGGGACGCCATCGCCTCCCACCTCGGGCCGGAAAGCCCCGGCGTCCTCCCAGACGCGGTACCAGCGCGCTTCGATCGCGGCCGGGTCGTAGGTTGGTTCCATGACGTGATTCGATCCGCTCGGGTCCCGGAGCGGTCGATGTTACCGCGCCGCTCCTCCGGCCCCGGGATCACGCGTGCCGCGACGCTCGACGTGTCAAGGGATCCTCAAACCCGAAACGGGACATCCGGATGGCTCCCCCACCGCGTCCGGATGTCCCGTCCCAGTTCCCCCTGCTTGCAGAGATCTGCCTGGCCCGCAGTGCGAGCAGGGTTTGACTCGCGATGCGTTTCTCAAGGTTATGGCAACGCAGGGTGGTTAAACAGACACAAAGAGTGGCCGGACGAACGGGCTAGTCACCCGCGCCGTGACGAGCACACAGCAACGCCGGGGAACACCCGGCACGAGAGAGAGGCCGGTACGGCCTAGGCGCTCCGCTCCTGCGGCTCGCCCGCGGTGAGTTCCTGCACCGGGACCAGGGTGGGGTTGACCCGTTCCCGTACCACCTTGTCGTCGATCACCACCCGAGCGACGTCCGCCCGGGCCGGGAGCTCGTACATGGTGTCGAGCAACACCTCTTCGAGGATGGCTCGCAGGCCACGGGCGCCGGTGCCCCGTTTCATCGCCTGCTCCGCAATCGCCTCCAGCGCCTCCTCGGTGATCACCAGCTCGACGCCGTCCATCTCGAAGAAGCGGGCGTATTGCTTGATGAGGGCGTTCTTCGGCTCGGTGAGGACCCGCACCAGCGACTCGCGGTCGAGGTCGTCGACAGTCGCCACCACCGGGAGCCGGCCGATGAACTCCGGAATGAGCCCGAAGCCGATCAGGTCCTCCGGCATCACCTTGGAGAGAATCTCGCCGCTGCGACCGTCGGCCGCAGAGCGAACCTCGGCACCGAAGCCGACGCTGTTCTTGCCGATGCGGCTCTTGATCACGGTCTCGAGCCCGGCGAAGGCACCGCCGCACAGGAACAGCATGTTGGTCGTGTCGATCTGCAAGAACTCCTGGTGGGGGTGCTTCCTGCCCCCCTGGGGAGGCACAGAGGCCACGGTGCCCTCCAGGATCTTGAGCAGCGCCTGTTGCACGCCCTCCCCCGACACGTCCCGGGTGATCGACGGGTTCTCCGCCTTGCGGGCGATCTT
>CAYUDA010000054.1:0-9527 GCA_964443425.1 uncultured Acidimicrobiaceae bacterium | reverse complement strand
AGCTGCACGCCGCCACCGGGGGCGAGTACCGGGTGCTGTACAACGGGGCGCAGGCGGGCGCCACCATCCCGTGGCACCTCCACTACCAGGTGACCACCGAGCGGTTGCCGGTGGAGGATCTCCCGCCCGGCGGGGAGGACCGCTACCCGGCGGCGTTGCAGCGCTTCGAGATCGACGGCCGCGGCACCGCGGCGGCGCTGGCGGCGGCCCGTGACTGGATCGAGCGTGACCCCGAGCGCCACCGGGTCAACGTGCTCGTCGCCGGCCCAGCCGGGAGTCCCGTCGCCCACGTCTTCGCCCGCGACTCCCGTCTCACCCACGCCGCGGTGAAGGGCCTCATGGGCGGCTTCGAGATCTGCGGCGACCTCGTCTACAGCGAGCCGGACAAGCGTCATGTCTTTGAGACCGCCACCGCCGAGGTGGCGCGGCACGCCATCGCCGAGGTGCGGCCCCCCGAGGCGTGACGGGAGCGCGGCGCCTGGGCGGGGTCGCCTGCTACCGGGCGGCGCCCGTCTCCAGGTCGACGACGTAGCGGTCGGGCAGCTCCACCGTCGGGTCGTGGTGGAACCCCATCCGCTCCAGGTAGGCGATGTGCTCCGGAGTGCTCGCCAGGGCCCAGGCACGGGTGCAGCCCGAGCCGGTGAACACCCCCGACTCGGGTGAGTAGAGGTAGGGGCCGATCCTGAAGTCCCGGTACTGCGGGATCACAAAATCGAGCTCCACCTCGACGGAGTGGTCGTTGTGGCGCCGCCCGATGAAGAGCCCGGCGGGCACCATGTCGCGCAGGATGAAGGCGACCATCTCATCCGGCCGCGGCTCGTAGCTGAACTCGGGCTGGAAGCGGTGGGCGATCTCGTCGTGGTAGTACTCGAGGAACCGGGCCAGGTAGCGGGAGTTCGCATCGACGTGCAGCACCGAGAACACCTCGTGCTTGTACCGGCTCAGCTTGCGCAGGAAGTACAGATGGATGCCGGCGGCGATCAGGTTGACGACTGCGATCGGGTAGGCCGCGATCAGCACGCTGTAGACGACGAAGCCGATCGCCCCGACGAGGCCGATGAGGCGGAGGCGGAGGATGGAGCGCTGCAGCAACGACGCGATGATGAACGCCGATGCGACGTAGCCGATGATCTCGTAGACGACGCTGGAATCCACGATGCTCCGTGGGTAAAAGGCGCTTCGGTCGCGACCCACGCCGCATCGTAGCCAGCCGGCCGCTCCCGATCAGGGAGCCCGCTCCGCCACCTTGCGCAGCGCCTCCTCGTACACCGCCACCACGCGGTCCCACAAGGCGTTGGCCTCGTCGTCGATCCCTCGACGGGCCGGGTCGGCATCGAACCATGCCACTGTCTGCTCGATGCCGACCGCGAACGGGGTGGTGGCGGCGAAATCGGGGACAAGCGATTTCAGCTTGGTGTTGTCGAAGAGGGTGCTGTGCACCTTGTCCCCCCACAGGCTGCCTTCCAACTCGGGATCGGCGGCGATGAGGGCGTCGGTGGGGACGTGGAGGATGGTGGGTTCGACGCCGGCGGCCTTCCCCACCAGGGCGTAGATCTGGTTCCAGGTCAGGGCCTCGTCGGAGGTGATGTGGAAGTCCTCCCCGATGGCACCCGGATGTCCCAGGAGGCCGGTGAGGCCCTTGGCGAAATCGGTGTTGTGGGTCAGGGTCCACAGGCTGGTGCCGTCGCCAGGAACGATGATGGCAGCGCCCCGACGCATCCGGTCGACGATGGTGTAGGGCCTGTCCCAGCTCCCAACGCACACCGGGATCTGGCTCGGGCCGTAGGTGAGGGTGGGGCGGACGATCGTGAACGGGAAGCCGCTCCGCTCGTGCTCGCGCCGCAGCACCTCCTCGCAGGCGATCTTGTCGCGCGAGTACTGCCAGTGCGGGTTGGTGAGCGGGGTGCCGGATTCGGTCACCATGTAATGGTCGGGCGGCTTCTGGTAGGCGCTCGCCGAGCTGATGAACACGTACTGGTCGGTGTCCCGGTACAGGTCGACGTCACGCTCGACGTCGGCAGGGACGAAGGCGGTCCACTGCACCACCGCGTCGAAGTGGACGCCGGCGATCACGGCGCGGACCGCCTCCGGGTCGGCAGCGTCGGCGGTGACACGCCGGGCGCCCTCGGCGAGCGGGACCTTGTTGGTGGTGCCACGGTTCATCACCCACACCTCCTGGCCTGCCGCCACCCCGTGGGCGACGCAGGCGGAGCTGATGAGGCCGGTCCCGCCGACGTGGAGCACTCTCACGGTTCCGAGCCTACGGCACGGCGGCGTCTGTGGAGTCGGTCAGGCGGCGAGGGCGGCGGCGAGTACGGTGCATGCCCGCAGCGTCACCCACTTCGACGGCTCGCCCTCCGGCTCGATGTCCACCGTGGTCTTGCCCCGGTAGGCGTAACGGTTCGTCCACCGGCCCGAGGTGTCCCGTTGGTCGAGCAGCCATGCCATGGCGGGTGCCAATCGCGGATCCCGGGCGTGGCCCAACTCGGTGAGCACCTCGAGCACCTGGAGCACGTCGGTGACGTAGCCGGAGGGGAAGCCGAGCTTGAACCACGAGCCCGACGGCTTCGTGTTGCCGTATCCCATCGGGTAGTCGGCGACCGCCGGGTCCCGGGCGAGCAGGAACTCGACGCCGGCGTCGATGGCGCGTCGCACCGACGGGCTGCGCCGGTCGGGGGGAACCGCGGCGAGGCCGCGCAGCTCCTTGACCGCCCCCCAGGCGCACGGCCGCTTGTCGTTGGCGCCGCAGGCGAAGCCGGGGCCCGGCGTCGATGCATACCAGCGGTCGACTCCCTCGCCGGAGATGGCGCGGGCCGCCCAATCGACGGCCGCCTCCACCACCGGGTCCTCGAGGTGACCAAAACCGATCAGGGCCCGGACCAGATTGCCGTTGAGGCAGTGGACCACCATTGAGGGGGGAGGGTTGGCCTCCTTCGCCTTGGTGGAGATCCCGAATCCACCCGCCGAGGTGGGGCACCAGGTGAGGACGTAGCGGGCCGCGGCCTGGATCCGGGCGTCGTCGGGGTCGGCGCCAAGCTGTTCGAGAAAGACGAGGCTCCACACCGTGCCGCGGTACTTCGGGGCGTAGCCGGGGCCGGGTTGTTCCCACCACCCGTCCGGGTGCTGGGCATCGAGCATGGACCGGATCGGGTCGACCTCCATGGCGCGGCGGCGCGCCGTGACCACCTCGGGATCGTCCGCCGATCGTCCCCCCAGGCGCTGCAGAGCGGCAGCGCGCACCGCCGGATTCGATTCCTCCAGCAACCAGGCCAGAAGATCACGGTCCAGGTCTCGGATCGAAGGCGACGATGCCATGGGGACAACGTACTGCACTCCGGCCGGGGTGACCATCGGCGCCGAGGAGACGCCGCCGAGGCACCGTTACCGGGGCGAGCCCGGATTGGGCTGGAGGTTGATCTCGGACGCCTTGATGGCGATCCAGACCGAGACGGCGGGGGCGAGGCGGAGCCCGGCGGCGGCGGCCCGGGTGATCTCGGCGGTGAGTGCAACGGGTGCCCCGAGCTGGACCCGGACCCGGTCGCCGACCGGCTCGAGCGCGGTGATGACGGTGGGCCAGGCGTTGCGAGGGCTGCCGTGGGGTTCGGCGTCGTAGAGCGCGATGGCCCGGGGGTGGACCGTTGCCAGGATCGGGCCGCGCACGCTGCGGTCGGCGACCGCGACACGGTGGCCGTTTTCGAGGGTGAGGGAACCGTCGGCGACGACGCCGGCCATGAGATTGATGCCGGCCAGGTCGGCGGCATAGGGAGTGACCGGGTGGCGGCGGATGTCGTCGGCGGTACCGGTCTGGGTGATGCGGCCGGCCTCGATGACGGAGATCGTGTCGGCGAGCAGGAAGGCCTCGGCCGGGTCGTGGGTGATGAGCAGTCGGGGTCCGCGATAGGCATCGAGATGCTCGGTGAGCACCCGGCGGAGTTGGGCGCGGGTCGTGACGTCGAGGGCGGCGAGCGGCTCGTCGAGGAGCAGCAGGTCGGGGTCGACGGCGAGGGCCCGGGCCAGCGCCACCCGCTGGGCCTGCCCTCCGGAGAGATCGCCGGGCCGGCGGTCGGCGAGCGACCCGAGGTCGAGGCGCTCCAACCACAGGTGCGCCTCCCGGCGGGCCGCGGCCCGGTCGGCCCCGCGACCCCGCAACCCGAACGCGACGTTGTCGAGGGCGCTGAGATGGGGGAACAGGACGTAGTCCTGGAACACGATCCCGAGGCGGCGCTGCTCGACCGGGACGAAGCGGCCCCGGGCCGGCTCGTCGAGTACCTCGCCGTCGAGGCGGACGTGCCCTCCTTCCAGCGGGAGGATGCCGGAGATGGCGGCCACCGTGGTCGATTTGCCGGCGCCGTTGGGGCCCAACAGCGCCGCGGTGTGTCCCGGAGGGATCGACAGCTCGACGTCGAGCGTGAAGTCCTTCCCGGGGGAGACGACGAGGTGGGCATCGAGGCCGGCGGTCATCGCAGACCCCACCAACGGTTGCGGAGGGCGAGCAGCACGCCGAGCGAGATCGCCACCAGGAGCAGGCTGAGGGCGATGGCGATGTCCCGGTCGCTCTCCAAGCCGACGAAGACCGCCAGCGGCAGGGTCTGGGTCCGGCCGGGGAGGTTCCCTGCGAAGGTGATGGTGGCCCCGAACTCGCCGAGGGCACGGGCCCACGACAACAGGGTCCCCGCCGCGAGGGAGGGAGCGATGAGGGGGAGGGTGACTCGGCGGAACACCCTCCAGCGGGATGCGCCCAGGCTGGCGGCAGCCGCCTCGTAGCGGGGATCGAGGCTGCGCAGCGCCCCCTCGACGGTGACGACGAGGAAGGGCATGGCGACGAAGGTGTTGGCGGCGATCACCCCCCAGATCGAGAAGGGGAGCAGGAGCCCGGTGGCGTTGTAGAGCGATTCGCCGAGCAGCCCGCGACGCCCGAAGGCGAAGAGGAGGGCGGCGCCTCCCACCACCGGCGGCAGCACCATCGGTAGGGTTGCCAAGCCCCGGACCAGGGCCTTGCCGGGGAACTCGCTGCGGGCCAGCAGCCAGGCGAGGGGCACTCCGAGCAGGAGGGCCACCGCGGCCGCCGCCACCGAGGTCAGCAGTGAGAGGCGAAGGGCGTCGAGCGCCATCCGGCTGGTGACCAGCTCCCAGAGGCGTCCCCACGGGGTCCGGGCGAGCAGGCCGGCGAGAGGGAGGGAGAACAGGACGAGACCGATCGTGCCCAGCACCAGCAAAGGAACGGGAACCTGCCGGAGGCCGTTGTGGCGGCGCCGGGCCGTCACGGTGCCACGAATCCGAACCCGTCCATGATCTCCTGTCCTCGGGAAGACAGGACGAAGGCTACGAACTCTGCCGCCGTCGTGGGGTGGGGGGCGTCGGAGAGGGCCGCGATCGGGTAGGTGGCGCGCACGTTGTACTCAGGGGGGATCGGGATCTCGCCAACCGATCCGGCAGCGGCGATCACGTCGGTGCGGTAGACGATGGCGGCGTCGAGCTCACCTGCCTCGACCTTGGTGAGCAGCGCCCGCACGTTCGGCTCGTCGGTGTCGATGGCCGGCACCACCGCCGCTTTCTCCAATGCCTGGCGGGCGAAACCACCACACGGCGCCTCGGCGACACAGAGGCCGAGGAGCAGGTCGTCGTCGCCGAAGTCGGCCAGGCCGGTGACGCCGGCGGGATTGCCCGAGGGCACCGCGATCTGCAGCTCGTTGCCGGTGAAGGTGACCGATTCGGCGGCCGCCCCAGCCTCCACCACCTGGTCCATCGTCGCGGTGTTGGCCGAGGCGAAGACGTCGGCGGGAGCACCCTCGAGAATCTGGTCCCGCAGCGAGGAGCTGGAGGCGAAGCTGAGGGAGACCGCGACGCCGGGGTGTACCTCTTGGTAGGCCTCCGCCATCGCCGAGAAGGCGTCGGTCAACGACGCGGCGGCGAAGACGAGCAGCTCGTCGTCGGACGGCTCGCGGGTACCACAGGATGCCGCGAGCAGCGCCACGACTACCACTCCGCACATCAGGATCCGGCGCATGGTTCCTCTCGTCGCTGCGACTAGTCTCAATGAGACTACAGGCGAGTCAGGATGGCAGGGAGCGACGTGAGCGCCAAATCACTCCGGATGCGGCGGAACGCGGTCCTGGTCGCCGAGCCATCGCTGACCGAGCACGCCGTGCTGGCGGTGCTGGGGGAGGGGCCGGCCCACGGGTTCGCCATCGCCCGCGAGCTGTCACCTGACGGGGAGATCGGGAGGGTGTGGACGGTGCGGCGCCCGCTGGTCTACCGGGCCCTCGACCGCCTGGTGACAGGTGGCCTCGTCACCCCCCACGGCACCGAACCCGGGGACGCCGGACCACGCCGCACCGTGCTCCGGCTCACCACCCGGGGGCGGGAGGTCCTCGATGCCTGGCTGCAACGCCCAGTGGCGCACATCCGGGACCTCCGGGTCGAGTTCCTCCTCAAGCTTGCGTTCCTGCGGCGAGGCGGACGGCCGACCCGCCGGCTGGTGGAGACCCAACGCGTCACCCTCGCCGCCACCCTGGCCGCGCTGCGAGGCGAGGCCGGGGACGACGAGATCGGGGCATGGCGCCGCCACAACGCCGCAGCGGTGGCCGGCTTCCTCGACGAGCTGCTCACCGGAACCTGACCGGGGCGGCGGCCGGGGCGGCGGCCTCCCCCGTAACCGGGCGGCGCCGCGCTAGCTTCGGGGGGTCAGGCACCACCACACCGCGGGAGACCGACCATGCAGTTCGACTTCCCACTCGCCGAACTCGAGACGTACCGTCCCGAGGTTCAGGAGCCGGAGGACTTCGACGACTTCTGGACCGAGCAGCTCAGGTTGGTCGCCAAGTACACGCTCGATGCCACCTTCGAGCCCGTGCCCGGCCCCCTTCACACGGTGGATGTGCTCGACGTCTCGTTCAACGGCCACGGCGGCGACCGCATCCGGGGCTGGATGCTGCTGCCGCTGCATCGTGCCAAGCCGATGCCCACCATCGTCGAGTTCGTCGGCTACGGCGGCGGGCGGGGCCTCTCCCACGAGTCGTTGTTGTGGAGTGCCGCCGGCTACGCCCACCTCATCATGGACACCCGAGGCCAGGGCTCGACCTGGTCGGTGGGGGACAGCCCCGACCCGGGCGACACCGGCGATCCCAGCTTTCCCGGCTTCATGTCGAAGGGCATCCGTACCCCGGCCACCTACTACTACGTGCGCCTCTTCGTCGACGCCTTCCGGGCGCTGCAGGCGGCACGCTCGCATCCCTTCGTGGACCGCGACCGCATCGCGGTGACGGGACAGAGCCAGGGCGGAGGGGTGGCGATCGCCGCCACCCACCTCGCCGGGATACCCGTGGCGGCCATGGTCGACGTGCCGTTCCTGGCCAACTTCGCCCGCGCGGTGGAGATCACCGACTCCGATCCTTACGCCGAGCTGGCCGTCTACTGCCACACCCACCGTGACCAGGTCGAAGCGGTGTTCCGGACCCTGTCCTACGTCGACGTCGTCAACCACGCCAAGCGGGCCAACGCCGCGGCGCTGTTCTCGGTCGGGCTGACCGACATGGTGGCCCCACCGTCGACGGTGTTCGCCGCCTACAACTGGTGGGGCGGCGACAAGCAGATCGAGGTCTACCCCTTCAACGGTCACGAAGGTGGCGGGGCCCATCACGACGTGCGCAAGGTCGAGTTCGCCCACCAGCGCGTGCGGGACCACGTCGTCGAGTGAGCATCGCCCTGCCGGCTCCTCGGCCGGCACCGAGCGGGAAGGGACCGTGGTGACCTTCCCGGCGCCCGGACGCAGGTGGGCGTGGAGGGTCCCGGAGGGGGGCCCGGCGGGCTCCGGGCGCACCAAGGGCGCGTTGTACGCGCTGGGAGCGATGGTGGTCACCGGGAGCGCGGTGACGGTGTCCGAACAGCTCACCGACTACCCGGTGTACTCGGCGCAGGCGGTTCGCTACGGGCTGGCGGCACTCCTGCTGGCAAGCGGGGCCCGCCTGACGCACCGGGCCGTGCTGCGGCCCACCGCCCGCGAGATGGGACGCCTCTTCCTCCTGGCCGCCATGGGCCTGAGCCTCTTCAACGTCGCCGTCGTCCACGCGGTGGCCCACGCCGAGCCGGCCGTGGTCGGGGTGATCGTGGCGGGTGTTCCCGTGCTGCTGGCGCTGGGGAGCCCGCTGGTGGAACGGCGGCGCCCACCGCTCGGCGTGGCGGCGGCAGCGGGCATCGTGGTGCTTGGGGCCGTCCTCGTCGAGGGGGGTGGGCGCAGCGACACGGCCGGCATCATCTGGTCGGTCGTTGCGATGATCTCGGAGGCGGCCTTCACCCTGCTGGCGTTGCCCGTCCTGCAGCGGCTCGGGCCGCTCGGCATCTCGGTGCACACCTGCTGGCTGGCTGCGCTCCAGCTCGGAGTGCTGGCGGTGCTGATCGACCGATCCGCCAACCTCACGATGCCGGACGCCGGCGAGGTGTCCGCCGTCGTCTACCTGGCGGTGGTGCTCACCGCCATCGCCTTCCTGTGGTGGTTCGAAGCGGTCCGGCTCCTCGGCGGCGAGGTGGCCGGGCTGTTCACCGGCGTCGTCCCGGTGGCAGCCGCCGCGTCGGGGCTTCTCTCCGGCAGCACGACGGTCGGTATCAGGGTGTTCGGGGGCACGGCTCTGGCCGCGGCCGGCATCGTCGCCGGGCTGCGTGCCGCTCACTCCGGGGCAAACCCGATCGACCTCGCTGCCGAGTGAACACCCGCTCGGACGGTACGGGTCGGGCGTAGCGACCCCACTTGGCGCGAGGTACGCCACCTGGTGGTCGACAGCTCCGTACCGGCTGATCCGGCGGAGCAGCGACGTCTCGAACCCGGCGAAGACCCCCTGGGCCGTTCACAAACCCGAAACATGCAATTCACGTAACTGCAACGGCAGGGCAACCAACGAGAAACACGGGTATCCGATCATGCTCGCAATCGTTGGTTGACAACACGCACGGGTTTCGTCACACGGGGAAGGTGAAGAACATGCGGACGCTCCTGAGGGCTTGGTTGCGGAAGAGACGTTTGTGGCTGGCGCTGATCTTCCTGTTGATCGGTCTGCTCCCGGCGGGAATCGCCTGGGCCTCCGATCCGACAGGAGCCACCACCATCAATGTCGATACCAACCCCGGCGCCGCCGCCGTCGAAGCGGTCAACTACACGTGGACCTTGATCGCGGCGTTCCTGGTGTTCTTGATGCAGGCCGGCTTCGCCCTCCTCGAGGCAGGTTCCACCCGGGCCCGCAACGCCGGTTCGGTCTTCATGAAGAACCTGATGGACTTCTGCATGTGCGGCCTCGCCTTCTGGGCCTTTGGCTTCGCCCTCATGTTCGGCGGCTCCGGCGGCTCCGGGCTGGCGGACGGCAACTCCTTGTTCGGATTCTCGGGATTCTTCCTGGCCGGTGAGGCCAACGACGTCGGCACGATGGAACTGTGGCTGTTCCAAATGGTGTTCGCCGCCACCGCCGCCACCATCGTCTCCGGTGCCATGGCCGAGCGCACCCGCCTCGATGCCTACATGGCCTACAGCTTCCTGATCA
>CAYUDA010000053.1:0-9639 GCA_964443425.1 uncultured Acidimicrobiaceae bacterium | reverse complement strand
TGATGCCGGGCGGGCGCATCCCGCCGGTGGAATCATCGCAACCGTCCTCTCCTCCGGTGCCGACGACCGGACGGTTCCGACGCTATCGACGCCATGTGACCCCGACGTGTTGGTGGCGTGACCTGGCCGTGACGATTTCGCCTGCTGCGGAGAGGACCTGGAGTCACCGACCGCTGTGACCTTCGGCACTATCTCAAGAACCGGCAGGGAGAGGACGATGAGAACGGAATGCCACCGCCGAGAGGCGGCCGAGAGGAGCCGATCCATGTCACTGACCATCCCGGTCACGATCGAACTCGACCAAGACGTTTCCGAAGTCGGAGCGAGCGCCACCCTGGAGCTCCCAACGTTGCAGTTCAAGGCCGAGGCGCGCGCCTCGGTGACCAACCATGCCAGCACTCCCATCACCGACGAACTGGCGATCGCGCGGGTTCTGCGTGACCTCGAACTCCAGATCATGCGGACCGTGCACGAACGCATCGACCGCTACGTCGCCGACGAGTAGCGACCGCCGCTGGTGAGCGGCTTCTCCACCGGTCCGACTCCCGGTGTGCTGTCTGGTGAGCCCTCGTCGAGCTTCACTCTCCTGCTGCCCGGTCCCTGAACAGCCGCCGGAGCGGCGCCCCGCTTCTCGTGCCGTACGATACGAGAGTCCGCCAAAGAGGGAGCATGCCCGTGAGTCAACGGCTCGTCGCAGGTATCGACTGTTCCACCCAATCGACCAAGGCGCTCGTCGTCGATGTCGACGACGGCACGGTGGTGGCCACCGGTAGGGCAGAGCACGAAGTCACCGGAACCGGCGGCGCCCGTGAGACCCATCCCGAGGTGTGGTGGCGCGCCCTGCGAGAGGCACTGGCGGAAACCGGCCGCGCCGGAGAGGTCGGCGCCATCTCCGTCGCCGGCCAGCAGCACGGGTTGGTGGTGCTCGGCGACGAGGGGCCGCTGCGCCCCTCGATGCTGTGGAACGACGTCCGGTCCGCCCCCGAAGCACTCGAACTCATCGACGCCCTCGGAGGCCCCGAGGCGTGGGCCGAGCGAGTCGGCGTGGTGCCGGTGGCGTCCTTCACCGCCACCAAATGGGCGTGGCTACGCCGCCACGAGCCGGAGACCGCGGCGGCGACGAAAGCGATCCGCCTCCCCCACGACTATCTGATCGAACGGCTCTCCGGCCACGGCGCCACCGACCGGGGCGACGCCTCCGGCTCGGCCTGGTGGTCGACGGCGACCGGCGACTACGTCGACGAGGTCCTGGCGCTCGACGCCATCAGGCTGGACCGCTCTCTGCTTCCCGACGTGCTCGGCCCCGGCGAGGCAGCCGGAGAAACCGGCGACGAGGCCACCGCAGTCGGTCTCCCGGCCGGCATCCCGGTCGGCCCGGGCACCGGCGACAACATGGGGGCCGCCCTTGGGCTCGGGCTCGAGCCCGGGGTCCCCGTCATCAGCCTGGGGACATCGGGCACCGCCTACGCGGTGTCGGCGCGCCGGGTGGTGGATCCGTCGGGGACGGTGGCGGGCTTCGCCGACGCCACCGGCCGCTTCCTGCCGCTGGCCGCCACCTTGAACTGCACTCTCGCCGTCGACCGGGTGGCGGCCTGGCTCGGCTTGGACCGGGGCGACGCCGCCGAACGCACCGACGTCGTGATGCTGCCGTTCCTCGACGGGGAGCGGACCCCCAACCTGCCGGAGGCGGCGGGAACCATTGCCGGCCTCCGGCACACCACCACTCCCCAGGAGATCCTGCTCGCCGCCTACGAGGGCGCCGTCGCCTCGCTGCGGGCCGCCCTCGACGTCATCGATCGCAACTCCTCGGGTCTCGACCCCTCGGCGCCGCTGGTGCTGATCGGCGGTGGCGCCAAGGGCCCGGTGTGGCAGCGAGTGGCGCAACGCTTCTCGGGCCGGGCCGTGTCGGTCCCGACCACAGCCGAGTTGGTGGCCTTGGGGGCCGCGGCGCAGGCCGCCGCGATCCTCACCGGCGAGGAGCCCGAGGAGGTGGCGCGACGCTGGCAGACCCGGGCCGGTCTCCTGCTCGATCCGATGGAGGTCGACGACTCCGTGCTGGAGCGCATCAACCGGGTGCGTCAGCTCACCGATGATCTCAACGCCTGGGGCGGCTGGACCGAAGGCTGAGCGCCCGGAGAGGTCATCTCCCTCCGCCCGCCCCGTGTGCGGACGTGGAGACTCAGCGCGCCGCGCCGGGACCGGAAATGCCCGCCGCGACGTCGAGGATGAGTCGTGCCAGGTCGTCGGGCCGAGTCAGCTGCGGCCAGTGGCCGGTGGGGAGATCCCGATACGCCACGTGACGGATCCTCGTGAGTTCGTGCACCGGCGCGAGGCCCTGTTCGACCCATGACCGCAGCGTGGCACTGGTGAACTCGGTGGCGACGACGGTGACGGGAACCTCCAAGCGCCGCTCGTCGGTGAGCCGCTGCGGATCGGCCGTCAGCCGAGCGGGAGACGGGATCGCCCGGCGGCGGAACTCTCTACGGAGGTCGTCGTCGAGGCCGGCGAGGTCGTCCTCGTCGAAGGCCGACCAGTCGGGTAATGGGATGTCCCCGTTGACGACCGGGAACCCGGAGGCGACAGTGTTCCCGTCGCCGGTCGGGAAGCCGGAGACGAAGACGGCGGCTGCCACCCGTTCGGGTCGGGCGTCGACGGCGGCGTAGGCGACCCCGCATCCCGCCGAATGGCCCACCACGACAACCGGTGACGGGCAGGCGTCGATCGCCGCCACCACGGCGGTGACGTGGTCGGCCAGTGTGATGGGAGCGCGGTCACGGTCGGCGGTCTCCATCCCGGGGAGGGTGAGGGGGTGGGCACGGTGTCCCGCCTGGGTGAGGGTGGGAACGACCGCGCCCCACGACGAGGCGTTGAGCCAGAGACCGGGAACGAGAATGATGTCCATGCCGCGTCCTTCCTGGAGGTCTCCGGGACCGCCACCATCGCTCGGTCGAAGCTACCCGAACCACCTCTCGGTCGGTCCCGCTCCCGGAGTCGGGGACGTCGCCGACCCCGCTCACGAGAACACGGTCAGGGGGCGTCGCGCCAGGTCAGGGTGGCCTCTGCCACCCGCGGCTTGCCGGGCTCGGCCACGAACGGGTCCCCGTTGAGCCCGTTGGGGGCCGCCGTCTGCGGCTCGACGCACACCGCGTGCTCCGGCTCGCTGTACACCACCCAGTAGTCGCAGGCCGAGGTGATCGTGAGCTGGAGCGCGCCCGGCCAGGTGAGCACGGGAGGACGGGCCAGGTCGCCGAAACAGTCGTCCCACGGACCGGGCGGTGGAGGGACCCGTTCCCCGGTCGGGATCCTCTCGTCGTCGAGACGCAGCATGAATCCCGGGTCGAAGTCGAGATGCACCGGACCGGCGGTGGTGATGTCGCGCCGGAACCAGGGATGCCAGCCGCACTCCGCCGGCATCGGGCCATCGGAGGAATGCACCTCGAGGCGGAGCCGCAGGGCGCCGTCGTCGAGGACAACGTGCTGGCGGACGTAGCCGGGGAAGGGCCAGCGCGGGCCCAGGTCGCAACGGAACCAGCCGTCCCCCTCCTCCTGCCACGGCCGGTCGAACACGGTCCCGTGCCCGGCGTGGTTCGCGAGGTTGGCCGGCAGCACGTACTGCTTGCCCGCGAAGGAGAACTCCCCATGGCGGGTGCGTCCCGGCCATGGCGCCATCGGGTAGCTGCCCCAGTACATCGGGTTGTCGTTGCCCGTGACCAGTAGCTCCTTCCCGGCGACGACGAGGGAGGAGAGGCGGCACCCCGCCCCCACGTCGACCGCAGCCGACGCGCCATCAGCCGAGAAGTGCACCACGTGTTCGGTCATACGCTCACCCTCCGAATGGGATCTCCCAGAGGCCGGAGACACCGGCCTGGACCGAGAAGATACCTCCCGCGAGGGATTGACGCCGCATCCTGCGGCGGGTGAGCCCGGTGCGCGCCGAGGTGACGTAGAGGGTAGAGAGGTCGTCACCCCCGAACATGCAGCTCGTTGGCCGCTGCACCGGCATCTCGACGACCCGGTCGACCGAGCCGTCGGGGGCATAGCGCACCACCCTCCATCCGTCCCACTGGGCGTTCCACAGGTACCCCTCGGCGTCCACGGTCGAACCGTCGGGGAAGGCATCCTCTCCCCGGGTGGTGGCGAACTCTCTCCGGTTCCCGATCGACCCGGTCGAGGTGTCGTAGTCGTAGGCGTGGATGACCCTTTCGAGTGTCGACGCCAGGTACATCGTCGCCCCGTCGGGGCTCCAAGCGAAGGTGTTGGGAATGCCGACGCCGGCGATCATGCAGTGCACGGTGCCGTCAGGATCGAACCGGTAGACGTTCCCGGTCGCCCGAGCCGGTTCGACGCCGTGCATCGAGCCGGCCCAGAACCTCCCCTGCCGGTCGCATTTGCCATCGTTGAACCGGTTGTCGGGAAGCTCCGGCTCGGGATCGAGGATCCACTCCAGGTCGCCGCTGGCCGGGTCGAATGCCGCCAGCCCGTGCTCCAACACCATGACGAGGCCGCCGGAGCCACGCGGCGCCACCGCGCCGGGCTGTTCCGGCAGGTCCCACGAAGTGGTGGCTCCGGTGTGCGGCAGGAGACGGTGGAGGCGCCGGCCTTCGATGTCGACCCAGTAGAGGGCACCGGCGGCGCCGTCCCAGATCGGACCCTCGCCGAGCAGGCAGCCGGAGTCGACGGCGCAGGCGACGACGGTCACGGCGCTCGGCGTGCAGGAACCGGCCGCGCCGACCCCCGCCTCGTCGCTGATCGCATCACGCCTCCTCCGACATCCACCTGCCCGTGCCCGGCGAGCGTAGCGGCGATCCGGGGCCGATCCCGGCCGCCCGGCCCGGGTAACGTGGCAGCGGTCAGAGTCGAGGAGGTCTCATGCCGCGCCGAGCCGTCGCCCTGGCACTGGCCGCCGCCCTCCTGATGAGCGCATGCTCAGGCGGCTCGAAGGCAGCGACGCTGCCGGCCGACGCCGGTGCCATCATCGCCGCCGCCGCCACCACCATGGGTGACATCGACACCGTGCACTTCACGATCGAGCGAAGTGGCGCTCCCGTCTTCATCGATCCCGCCGATCTGCTCACCTTCGTCTCCGCCGAGGGCCGCTACGCCGCGCCCGGCTCCGCCGAGGCGGTGGTCACCATTCAGGTCGGCGACCTCAACACCCAGATCGGGGCGGTGGCGATCGACGGCGAGACCTGGCTCTCCAACCCCATCACCGGAGCGTGGGAGCCGGCCCCGGCCGCCTACACCTTCGATCCGGCGACCCTGTTCGATCCCACGGTGGGATGGCGGCCGCTCCTGGCCGACGGCCTCTCCGACCTCGAGCTGGTGGGCGACGAACCGGAGAACGGGCGCTACCACCTGCGCGGCGTCGCCGACCAGACACGGGTCGCGGTGATCACCGCCGGCATGGTGTCCGCTCAGAGCCCGACTCTCGACCTTTGGATCGACGCCGAAACCGGTGAGGTCACCGACGTGTCCTTCCCCACCACCTACCGGGGCGACACCAGCGACTGGACTCTCACCTTCACCGACTACGGCGCCGACGTCGAGATCACCCCGCCCGACCTTCCCGACGGGGACTGACCGAGGTGACCCGTTCCCCGTCGCCAAGGGCCGTCCTGGCCGTGGTGGCATTCGGGGTGTTCGTGGCCGCCGACGATCTCACCGTGGTGGCGACCATGTTGCTGGCGATCGTGCGCGACCTCGGCGTGGTGCTCCCCGACGGCCTCGACGACACCGCGTGGATCGTCAACGCCTACCTGATCGCATACGTGGCGGTGATGCCGTTCATGGGCCGCCTCAGCGACGTGCTCGGCCGGCGGCGGGTCTACCTGGCAGCCCTCGGCCTGTTCATGGTGGGGTCGATCGTCATCCCGATGACATCCTCGATCGGTCCCTTCCTGTTCGGTCGGGTGCTCACCGCCCTCGGCGGTGGCGCCCTGGTGCCGGTCGGGATGGCGGTGGTCGCCGACGTCTACGAGGAGCAGGGCCGGGCCCGGGCACTCGGGGTGCTGGGCGCGGTCGACACGCTCGGGTGGGTGTGGGGACCGCTTTACGGGGCGATGCTGGTGCGGTTCCTGACGTGGCGCTGGCAGTTCTACCTCAACATCCCGCTGGCGGCGGCAGGGATGCTGGCCGCCTGGTGGGCGCTGGCCGCCTTCGACCGCCCCGTCCGCAAGAGCCGGATCGACTGGACCGGCGCCGCCCTCCTCACCGTCACTCTCGTCACCCTCGACCTCGCCCTGCTCGGCGGAGCCGAGATCCAGAGCGTCACCGGGCTCGAGGAGCTGACCGGACGTGGCGCCACCTCCCTGCGCTGGCTCTTCCCGGTGGCAGTGGTTGCCGCCGGCGCCTTCTGGCTCCACCAGCGGCGGGCCGAGGACCCGATCCTCGATCCGTCCCTGCTCCGGGGCCGGAACCTCACGGTGGCGGTCACCGTCAACTTCCTCGTGGGCGCCGCCCTCGTGATCGCCATGGTCGACGTACCGCTGTTCGTCAACGTCGTCGAACTCGACGTGGAGCGCGCCGCTCTGATCGCGGGATGGGTCCTCAGTGCCCTCACCGCGGCGATGGCGATCGCCTCCTACGTGGGGGGCCGCCTCACCGAACGGTGGTGGTACCGGCCCCCTGTTCTGTGGGGGCTCGCAGGCTCGACCGCCGCCTTCGCCCTGATGGGGTTCGGATGGCAGGCATCCACCCCCTATCCGGCGATGGCGTGGCAGCTGGCGGTGCTCGGCGCCGGGTTCGGGCTGGTGATTGCCCCGACCGCGGCCGCCGTGGTCGATGCGGCCCCCGCCGACCGGCGTGGTACGGCCGCCAGCCTGGTGATCGTGTTGCGCCTCATCGGCCTCAGCGTCGGCCTCTCCGCCCTCACCGCCTGGGGCCTGCATCGCTTCAATCAGCTTCGCGCCACCCTGGTGCTGCCTCCGATCGGCGACCCCGGCTACCAGGCGGCCCTCCAGTCGGCTCAGGCGGAGCTCACCACCAAGGCGCTGGCGGAGACCTTCATCGCCGCCACCGTGGTGGTGGCGCTTGCCTTCCTCGTTGCTCTCGCCATGCGACGGACGCCGGCGATCAATCGAGTCCCGGACGGATAGGCGAGCCCGAGCCGGGACCCCCGCTCCTGGCACCCGTTCGGCCGCAACGGGGGGTACGGTGCAGCAACCCGACCCGACGCGAGGAGGATCCATGAGAGAGTTCATCAATCGCCATCTCGTGGTCGTCGCCGGGACCCTGGCGGCTCTGGTGGTGATGTCGCTCGGCCTCAACCTCGTGCTGTGGGGCCGCACTGCACGCATCGAAGCGGACCTGGAACGGGTGGAAGGGGGCGCCGCCTTCTTCGCCGCTCAAGTGACCGGCTTCTCGAACCAACTCGCCGCGATCGGTCCCAGCGTCGGCGACGCCCTCGATCAGGCCGTCACCGGGCTCGAGACGTTCCGGACCTCGACGCTCACCTTCGACGTCTCCATCGACGAGACCGTCCCGATCGACGCCACCATCGACCTCAACCGCACCCTCGACGTCCCGATCCAGGCGGTGCTCCCCATCGACGAGAGCTTCGAAACCCGCATCGTGGTGGACGGGCCATGGGGCCTCGACGTGCCTCTCAACGTCACGGTGCCGATCAAACTCGACCTTCCCATCGACCTCCAGGTACAGATCCCGATCGACGAGCAGATCCCGGTGCAAACCGACGTTCCCATCCAGCTCGACGTCCCGATCTCGGTCGACGTCGCCGAGACCGAACTCGCCGCCCTCGTGGAGGCACTCCAGCAGGGGTTGGAGGCATTCGGCGACGTGCTCACCGGCCTGGGCGGCTGACGATCCGCCACCGGGGTGCGGATTCGACGGCGCCGACCGCGGCGAGAACGCCGATCTGGTCGGCCTGTCCTGTCCCCACGGAGCGTGGCACGACCGCGGGATGACCTTGCACAGGTTTCGGAGTCCGGGTAGCCTCCCGGGGCTTGCAGCGATGCCCCTCCGGGGGCATCACCTGTTTGACGGCCCTGAAGTCTCCAGGAGGACCGGGGAACCCGTCGCAGGTTGGCCCTGTCCCCAACCCCCCGAGGCAGCATGATCCTTGTCCAGAGCGTCGTCGCGTCCCTGCTTGCCGTCGTCACGGCATTCGGTCCCCTCCCCTCCGTCACGTCGCCGGCGTCGGATGCCGCGTCTTTCCCCGCCGTCACCGCCCCCGCCGAGTACCGCCGATCGATCGAACCCCGCGATTTCCACGATCCCACCCTGATCTCTGTCCGGCCCGCGATCGCCGGCGAGACGGCGCCGGCCACCGGCTCGGTGGCGACGCCACAGTCGTCTCCGGCGACGGCGCCGGAGGCGTCCTCGGAAGTGGCGCCGGTCCTCACTCCGAGAACGCTGGAGACGCTCGACACCTCCGCTCCGGACGAGATCGCCAGCTCCGGCCAGCCCCGCGACAGCGGTTTCCCACCTGCGGTGGAACGGTGGCGCCCGCTGGTGACCAAGCACTTCCCCGCCGGCTGGGTCGATTGGGCCCTCCAGATCATCTCCTGCGAGTCCCATGGCGATCCCAGGGCAGTCAACGCGAGGACGAGCGCCCGGGGGTTGATGCAGCACCTCGATCGCTACTGGGCGGGACGGGCCGTCGCCGCCGGATGGGGCGGCGCTTCTCCTTACAACGCGGAAGCCAACATCGCGGTGGGGGCGTGGCTCCTCGCCGACGGCGGCACGTCGCATTGGAGCTGCCGGGCGCCACATCCCTGAGAGGCCGAAACGCCGCAGGGCAGCGCCGTACCCTGAGACCTATGGAATGGCCGGCGAGTGAGCACGATCTCGTCGCCGCCCAACTCGCGCTGGCGAGCGGCGGTGCCCCATGGCAGCCGCCGGCCGACCTCACCTCTCTTGCCGTCGCCGGGGTGTTCGTCTGCTTCGGCCGGGGCGGGACAGGACCGGGAGCGGCGGGCGACCTTGGTTGGGCGGCGGGGGCGGTCGTCATGGGCGGCCGGCTCGTTGCCGCCGCGGCCGTGGTGGGGGAAGCCAGATTCCGCTACGTGCCCGGGTTGCTCGCGCTGCGAGAGGGCCAGTTGCTCGAGAAGGCGATGGTGGCGTTAGCGGCGAGGCCTGACGTGCTCTTGGTGAACGCAACCGGCCGCGACCATCCCCGTCGGGCCGGACTGGCGCTGCACTTGGGAGCCGTGCTGGACGTCCCCACGGTCGGAGTGACCCACCGCACCCTCCTCGCCACCGGCTCCTTCCCGGAGACCGACGAGCAGGGCGCCACGGCGCCGCTGCGTCTCGACGGCGAGGTGATCGGCCGCTGGGTCTGCACCCGGTCGGGGAGACGGCCGCTGGCGATCCACGCCGGGTGGCGCACCGATCCGGAGAGCGCCGTCGCCCTGGTGCTGGCCGTGGTCGGGCGGGTTCGAACGCCAGAGCCGCTGCGTCAGGCGAGACGCCTCGCCCGCTCTGCCCGGGCCGCCGGCACCGGCTCCGAAGAAGGCGCCGGATCGGGGACCTGAATGACCGCGGGCATCGTCTCGACCAGCGCGGTGGTCCTCTCGGTTGGGACGACCGGGCCGCGGGCGTGGGGCAGGATGAGTTCGAAGACCGTGGTGGAGTCGACCCGGCGGTAGGTGAGGGTGCCGCCCATCGCCTCCGACAGGCCAC
>CAYUDA010000052.1:0-9865 GCA_964443425.1 uncultured Acidimicrobiaceae bacterium | reverse complement strand
GTGGGTTGCCACCCTCGACCTGGATGCGCAGCTCCGTCTCGAAGCTGTCGGATCCGGTCACCGTGATCTTGGAGTCGGTTTCGGTGTTGTAGACGTTCATGAAGCCTTGGAGCGCCTCCAGCTCGACGCCGGTCGGGGCGCCCGAGACCGTGAATTCCGCACCCACCTTCTTTGCCCCGCCGTTGTCACTGCCGCACGCGGCAACGAGCATGGCAAAGACCACAGCCAGCAATAACCACTTCACTCTTCTCATACATACCCTCCGGAATAGGGAACTCCTCCTCAGGGGGCCGTCGGGGCCCACAGGGAACACTACCGATACGAGCCGACAGAAGCCACTAGCACGGGGGAGTGAGAGCGTGACCATCGATGAAGCACCGCTCTCCTCGGGTCACGGCCCGGTGCCCCGATGCGGTCCGCCCTGCCCCTGCCACGGTCCGAGTCTGGCGTCGATCGCCTGTTCCCAGTCGGCCATCATCGCCGCCAAGGGGTCGACCCGGTCGAGGTAACTCCCGGGCTGGAGTGGCGGTTCGATCCAGATGCGGAGCGGGACCGGACGCAGCTCCCGATGCTCCACGCCCATGGCGCGATCACTGCCGTGGATCGCCACCGGTACCAGAGGCGCGTTGGTCGCCATCGCCAGCCACGCCGCCCCTCGTTTCGGCTCGACCTCGCCCCAGGCGGCGACCCGGCGCCCCTCCGGGAACACTCCGAGGAGGCCACCGGCGGCGAGATGGGCGAGCCCCTCCCGCAGCGCTCCCAGCGGCGGGTGAGTGCGGGACATGGAGATGGCGCCGAAGTAGAGAGTGACCCGGTCGAAGAGGCGGGATCGCCCGAAGAGTTCGTCGAGCGCCAGGTAGCGCACGTTGCGGCGCGCCGCCAGTGTCACCAGCACCGGGTCGATCAGCGACAGGTGGTTGGCGGTGAGCACGGCCGGTCCGTGGCGGGGAACGTGCTCACGCCCGGAGATCTCGAGGTCGAAGAGGCGTCGCCCCAGCCATCCGACCGAAGGATGCGCCAGCGCCACGATGCGGCGGGCCGCCGACGCCGAGGGGAAGTCAGTTCCCGGCACCGAGATCGGCGAAGAGCGCGGCGAAGGCGAGCTGGGGTCGCTGATTCGCCTGGAGGGAATCGATGGCGTCGAGGACCCGCCCCGCGTTGCGCACGGCGCGCGCCGGCGAGATCCGGGTGAGCGCCGGGGCGGGGATGTCGGGATTCCGGACGGTTGCTCCCAGCTGGGCGGCTGCCGCGTCCCGATAGAAGCCGGCGAGAATCTCGAGTCCCGACAGGGAGAGAGCGGAGGTGGCGCGTCGCAGTTCACGCTCGTGGCGGTCCTTGAGGGCGCGGCCGCTCCCTTCCGGCGCCGCCGCTTCCTCCTGCTCCTGGCGTTCCCGCAGCGCCGCCAGCAGCGGCTCGGCGGCCGCGGTCACCTCGTCGGCCAGCAGGTAGGCGTCCCCGGGGTGTTCCGAGAGGCGGAGCGGGAGGCCCAGCCAGATCCGGCGGAACTCGGCCACCTCGGGTTGGGTTGCCAGCGCCAGCGCCAGACCGGGCCGGCCACCCGAGATGCGGGCGGCGTGCTCGGCCTGGGAGGGTTCGACGCCGAGCCGGACCAACCCGGCGGCGACCTCGGTTTCCCCCACTCGTCCGAAGACGACGGTCCGGCACCGGCTGGCGACCGTCTCCGGCAGGTCGTCCTCCGACTCGGTGACGATGAGGAACACGGTGGAGCGGGTCGGCTCCTCCAGGGTCTTGAGGAGGGCGTTGGCCGCCTCGTCGTTCATCGCCCCGCCCTCCTCGAACACAAAGACTCTCCGATCCGCCTCGAGCGGGGCGAGTGAGGCGAGCGTCACCGTGGAGCGCGCCTGCTCCACGGTGATGGCGGTGCGGCCCTCCGGCTCGACGACAACGACGTCGGGGTGCGCGCCGCGCACCACCCGACCCCGGCAGGCCTCGTCGTCGCCGCAGAGCAGGGCGGCGGCGAAGCGGCGCGCCACCATCGACTTGCCGGCTCCGGCCGGCCCGGTGAAGAGGTAAGCCTGAGCCGGCGACCGGATCTCGTCACGCAGCAGAGCGACGACGTGGCGGTGCCCGATCACGTCACTGAAGAGATCCGCCACCGTTCCTCCATGACTCGCCACACCATGTTCCACACCTCGTCGACCGGCGGTCCGGCCTCGAGAACGACGAAGCGGTCCGCCTCGGCGGCTGCCAACTCGTCGAAGGTAGCCGCCACCACTCGCTGGAACCCGAGGCCCTCCGAGCCGATGCGGTCGGGATCCTGCTGTCGTGCCAGCCCGATCTCGGGCGCGAGGCGGAGCAGCACGACCAGCTGCGGCCACACCTCGCCGAGCCCGGGGGCGTTCACGGCACGCACCTTCGCCACCCCGAGGCCGCGCCCTCCGCCCTGGTAGGCGAGAGACGAGTAGACAGACCGGTCGCTCACCACCCAGCTCCCGGCGGCCAGCGCAGGGCCGACGACATCGCGGGCGAGTTGGGCCCGGGCCGCCGCGAAGAGCAGCGCCTCGCTCCACGGGGCGACCGTGCCTCCCGCGTCGAGCAGTACCCGGCGGATCCTCTCCCCGGTCGGGGTGCCTCCTGGTTCCCGCACCTCGACGACGTCGATGCCGTGGCGGCGCAGACCGGCGGCGCAGCGGGCGGCGAGCGTCGATTTGCCGGTTCCCTCGATGCCCTCGAAGGCGAGATAGTGACCGCTCACGGTTCGGTGTCCCCTCGAGCCTCCTCGGGACGGGCCCCCTCGCCTTGGCGGCCGAGCTGTACCCGGCGGGCCCGGTCGGCCTCCACCATGATCTCACGAGCCTCGCGACCCAGTTCCGGGAAGTGGAGGAGGTGGCGCAGCGTCCAGACGATCATGGCACCGGACGCCACGATGGTGAGCCCGCCCAGGAACAGGACCCACCGGCTCGGGTCGTTGAGGCGCCCCAATCGAAGGTTGCGGAAGGCCCCGCCGAGCGGCACCGCGATCGCCATCGAGACGAACAGGCCGATGCGCATCAGCGCGAACAGGGTGGCGAACACCCGGCCCCGCATCTCGTCGTCGACCCCTTCGTGGAGGTGGGTCATCGCCATCACGTAGCCGGCGCCGGCCCCGAACCCGAAGAGCAGCATCCAGGCGAAGGCGGCGGTGACGGTATTGACGAAGGCAACCGCCGCCAGCCCGGTCCCGGTGCCGAGCAGGGCGAGCCCGAAGACGAGGTCGCGGTGGATGATGCGGTGCTCGTAGAAGGACACGAGCACGATGCCGGCGCCGGCCCCGATCCCGAGGGCGGTGATGAGAGCGAAGAACGCCGCCGGGTCGGCGCCGAGCACGTCCTCGGCAAACGCCTTCCCGAGCACGATCACCGTCCCGCCGCCGAACAGGGCGGTCGCCATGCCGAAGATGACCCGCCGCACCCTGGCCTCCCGCATCAGGAAGCGGGTACCTTCGACGAAGTCGGCCCAGGTGGCGCGCAGGTCGACCCCGTTGGATGCCTGGACGGCGAGCGGCGATTCGATGCGGGGCAGGGTCGCCACCAGGAGCCCGGAGGTGAAGAAGGTCCCGGCGTCGACGAAGAAGGCCAGCGCCAGGCCCTGGGTGACGGCGGGAAGCAGGCCGCCGAGGGTGACGGCGGGAAGCGAGGCGAGCACGAAGTTGAAGCCGGCGCCGAGGGGCACGGTGCCGTAGGCCGCGCCCAGCATCAGGCTGTTGGCGGTGACGAGGTTCTCGGGCGCCACCAGCCGGGGCACCATGGCGGTGCGGGGAGGCTGGCCCAGCAGGCTGAGCAGCTCGAGCAGGACCGTGATCGCCACCAGGGTGGGGAGCGTCCGGACAAGAGCCAGGGAGGGAATGACGAGTCCCCGCCCGACGTCGGCGATGACGACCAGCTTGCGCCGGTCCATGCGGTCGGTGATGACGCCGACGACCGCCCCCAGCGCCAACCCGGGGACGATACGGGCCACCAGCGTCACCAGGATGCCGCTTTCGCCGCCGATCGAGTCGGCCAGGGCCAGCATGGCGAAGAGGGTGATCCAGTCGCCGGTGCTGGAGATGGCGGCAGCCCAGAAGAAACGCGAGAACGGCCCGCGCCGTGTCATGGCGCCGGCACTGAGCGGTTGGGTGACTGGCGACGTCATTCGAGGGAACCCTAGAGGACCTGGGACCCGCCCTGACTGCCCACCGGTCCCCAGGTGACCACCCGCGGCAACGCCCTACCCCCCGGTGCTTCCCCGGGGCCCGTTCCCCGGCCCGCGATCTCTCCGCTCCTGGAGCAGATCGGCGGCCCGTTCCAGGGTCAGGGTCTCGACCTGGTCGCTGCGTTTGAGGGAGGCATTCGTGTCGCCGTCGGTGACGTAAGGACCCCAGCGGCCGTCCTTGACCACGACCGGCTTCCCGCTGCTGGGGTCGTTGCCCAGCTCCCGCAGCGGCGCCAGGTTCTTTCCCCGAGGCCGCCGCGGCTGGGCGAGGATCTGCACCGCCTCGTCGAGGGTGACCGTGAAGAGCTGCTCCTCGTTCTCGAGGCTGCGGGACTCCTCGCCCCACTTCAGGTAGGGCCCGTACCGCCCGTTCCGGGCCGTGATCTCCGCCCCGTCGTCGGGATGATTCCCGACGACGCGGGGCAGGCTGAGGAGACGGAGGGCGTCGTCGAGGCCGATCGAGTCGGGCGACATGCCGCCGAACAGGGAGGCGGTGCGCGGCTTGCGGTTGGTGTCCTCGTCGCGTTCGCCGAGCTGGACGTAGGGCCCGTACCTGCCGCTGCGGACCAGCACCTCGTGGCCGGAGTCGGGGTCGGTGCCGAGGATCTTCTCGTCGCTGCCGCCGGCGAGCAGTTCGAGGGCCTTGTCGGAATCGAGCTCATCGAGAGCGAGGTCGTCGGGGATGGAGGCCCGGTCCTCGCCTCGCACCAGGTAGGGGCCGTACTGCCCGCAGCGGGCGACGATCTCGACCCCTTCGGCGTCGCTCCCCACCAGGAACGAGTTCACCTCCCGGGGGTCGATCTTCTCCAGCGCCTCGTCGGACACGAGTTGCCGCAGGCCCGGCTGGCCGTCCCCGAAGTAGAACTCCCCCAGCCACGGGGCCATCTCGGTGTCGCCGGCGGCGATGGCGTCGAGGTCCTGCTCCATGCGGGCGGTGAAGTCGTAGTCGACGTAGTCGGCGAACGCGCCTTCGAGCAGCGCGACCACCGCGAAGGCCCGCAGCGTCGGGATGAGGGCGGTGCCATGCTTGCGGGCGTACTCCCGGTCGAGGATGGTCGAGATGATGGCGGCGTAGGTGGAGGGTCTCCCGATGCCCAGATCCTCGAGCCGCTTGATGAGCGAGGCCTCGGTGTAGCGGGCCGGCGGCTTCGTCTCGTGCGTGGTGGCGGTGACCTCGTCGGCGTCGAGTGCGTCCCCGGTTGCGACGTCGGGGAGGCGGGTATCGCCCTCCTCGAGGGCGGCGTCGGGGTCGTCGCTGCCCTCGACGTAGGCCCGCATGAACCCGGGGAAGGTGACGGTGCGGCCCGAGGCGGCAAACTCGCAGTCGCGGCCGCTGGCGAGGGCGGCGGCGCCGAGCCGGATCTGGAGGCTCTCTCCCTTGGCGTCCTTCATCTGCGACGCCACCGTCCGGGTCCACACCAGCTCATAGACGCGGGCCTCGTCGGAGGAGGGGCCGAAGATGGTGCCGATGTCGCTCATCTCACGGAACTGCTCGCCGGCGGGGCGGATCGCCTCGTGGGCTTCCTGGGCCCCGGGGGCCGCCTTGCCGAAGGTGCGGGGCTTCGACGGGAGGTACTCGGGTCCGTAGCGGGCTGCGACGAGGGAACGGGCCGCCTCCACCGCGGTGGCAGAGAGAATCGTGGAGTCGGTGCGCATGTAGGTGATGCATCCGGCTTCGTAGAGACGCTGCGCCGCCGCCATGGTGCGCCGCGACCCGAAGCGCAGCTTGCGGCCCGCCTCCTGCTGCAGGGTGGCGGTGCGGAACGGTGCCGCCGGTTTGCGGGTGTAGGGCTTGCGCTCCACCGAGCGCACCGTGAAGTCGGCCGATGCCAGCTCGGCGGCGAGTTGCTCGGCGGCTGCGCCGTCGAGGCGGAGCCGCTCGGCGGTGAGCACGCCGGTGGCATCGAAGTCCTTCCCCGTTGCGACCCGGCGCCCGTCGACCTGCTGCAGGACGGCATCGAAGGCGGGACCATCGGCGGCGGCGGGACGGAACGTTCCCTTCACGCCGGCGTAGCCGGCGGCCACGAAGGCGATGCGTTCCCGTTCCCGTTCCACCAGGATCCGGATCGCCGGGGACTGGACCCGGCCGGCGGAGAGCCCGCGCTGCACCTTGCGCCACAGCACCGGGGACACCTCGTATCCGAAGAGCCGGTCGAGGACCCGCCGCGCCTCCTGGGCGGCCACCAGGCCGCGGTCGAGGTCACGGGGGTGGGCCACCGCCTCCCGGATCGCGGGGGCGGTGATCTCGTGGAACACCATGCGCCGCACCGGCACCTTGGGGTGGAGCTCTTCGAGCAGGTGCCAGGCGATCGCCTCGCCTTCCCGATCCTCGTCGGTGGCCAGGTACAGCTCGTCGGCCTGCTTGAGGGCCGCCTTCAGCTTGGTGACCTGCTTGCGGCTGTCGGGGGTGACGATGTAGAGGGGACTGAAGCCGCCGTCGATGTCGATCCCGAACCGGGACCGGCGCCACCGATCCTTGAGGCGCTCCGGCACCTCACCCACCTTGCTCGGGATGTCGCGGATGTGGCCGATGGAGGACTCCACGATGAAATCGTCCCCCAGGAAGCGGGCGATGGTGCGCGCCTTGGCAGGCGACTCGACGATGACGAGTTTCTTCGACATACCCAGAGAGTGGATCGGTCCCGACGGGTTCGACGGGCAGGCGGTGATGATATGTACGGCACAATCGCGGCGCTGTCAAGGTGGAGCCGCTGCGTCAGGTCGCCGCGAGCCCTGCCAGCAGGCGCTCCGCCACCCGCGACCAGGTGAACTCGCGACCCACCCGCCGCCGCCCCTCACTGCCCATGGCGCGGGCCCGCTCCGGATCGTCGAGGAGGTACTCGAGGCCGTCGACGATGTCGCCGACCGAGTGGACCACGAACCCGGTCTCGCCGGGGGCGACGGTCTCTGCGGCGCCCCCCGAGTCACCTGCAAGCACCGGGAGACCGGTGGCGGCAGCCTCCAGGAACACCAGGCCGAGGCCCTCGACCTCGAGGCCGCCCCAGCGGGAGTGGCACGGCATGCAGAAAGCGTCCATCTCCCGGTAGAGGTCGCCGAGCCGCTCCCACGGCACGTTGACCTCGAACCGCACCGGGACGCCGCTTCGTTCCGCCAGCCGTCGTAGCCGTGACTCCGTCCGTCCCTTGCCCACGAGCAGCAGCGAAACGACGAGGCCGCGGCGGCGCAATTCGCCGGCGGCGGCGATGAGCCGATGCTGGCCTTTGCGAGGCACGAACCGGCTGACGCAGCCGACCACCGGCGGCTCGTTGCGGGGCGGGGCAGGACCGGGGGCGTAGCTGGTGAGGTCGACCCCGCCGCCCACGTAGTGGACGGGGCGGCCGGTGAGGCGAGCGACCCGGTCGGCGGTGAAGTGGCTCACCGCGAAGCGGGCGTCGAGGCGTCGCAGGGTGCGGCCGAGCAGCTGGCGCGTCCCGGGAAGAGCGGCCGGGATGACGACTTCGGCGCCGTGGCAGAGCACGCCGACGGGAACCCCGAGGGTCTCGCCGAGCCGGGGGCCGAGCAGGGTGAGCGGGTAGGGGGCGCCGAAGAGCACCGCCTCCGGTTCGAATTCGGCGGCGGCCCGCCCGATGAAGGAGGCGACGTCGCGGGTGGGCCACATGAAACGGTGCCTGTGGCGGCGCACCACCGCCTCGCCCTTGGCGGTCCCGGAGGCGGGCCCGTCGGCGGGGCCGACCACCTGCACCGGGTGGGGGTAGGCGTCGACCAGGTTGCCCAGGTACTGCTGGATCCCGCCCGGCTTCGGCGGGTAGTCGTTGCTGATGACGAGCAGGCGCATCGCCTCACTCCTCGAGGTGGGGTGCCAGGTTCCAGCTGAGCAGCGACGGCCGGGGGCCTCCAGCCGCCATCCGGGCATACCCGGTGTTGGCGAGCAGGGTGAGGCGACCTCGGAGCGGGAACCCGATGCCGAGCACGCCGGCGGCGTAGGCGCGGGAGGCGCCGCCGTGGGAGACGACTCCGACCCGGCCCCCGGGGTGGGCCGCCGCGATGCGCTCCATTGCGCCCCGCATCCGGACGCTCACCGAGGTGAAGGTCTCGCCGCTGCCGCCCCGCACCACGTCCTCGCCGGCGACGAGGCGCGCCATCGTGTCGGGATCGGCCGCGGTGATCTCGTCCTTGGTGCGGCCTTCCCAGGCTCCGAAACCGATCTCGACGAGGTCGTCGTCGATCGTGAGCGGGGTCCCGTGGGGCTGTGCCAGGATCTCGGCGGTCTCCCGGGCCCGCCCCAACGGCGAGGTGTAGATGGCGTCGAGCGGGGGGAGGTGGCCGGCGAGGCGGCGGGCCTGGTCCCGCCCCTCGGCGGTGAGGACCCCGTCGGTCTGTCCTTGCCAGCGGCCCTGGTCGTTGGCCTCGGTCCGCCCGTGGCGGATGACCACCACCTCCGTGGCGGCGTCGCGGAGCGGCCGGGGCGGGTCGTCGAGGTGGGTGGCATCGTTGTAGTGGGGAAGGCGGCGCCGGTCACCATCGGAACGGAAGATGGTGAGGGCGGTGTTGGCCATCAACCCCAGCGGGCTGGGGAGCCGGGTCTCGAGAAGCACGGTGGCGAGGGTGAGGAGCCCGAGGCCGTGACCGATCACCAGCGCGGTGCCGTCGCCGATACGCTCCGTCAGCTCGTCGTAGGCGGCGAGCTGACGGGCCGCCGTCTCGGAGAGGCGCTCGGCGCCGCCGATGGGGATGTCCTCGCCGGCGAGCAGGGCCCGCAGTTCACCGGGCCATCGCTGCTGGATCTCCTCGCTGGTGAGGGCCTCCCAGTCGCCGACGAAGGGCTCGCGCCAGCGGGCGTCCACCTCGAAGTCGCGGCCGAGGGCAGCGGCGGTCGCCCTGGCTCGACCGAGATCGGAGGCGACGACGACGTCGAAATGACGGCCGGCCAGGCGGCGGGCGAGGCGGGCGGCCTGTTGCTCCCCGGCGCGGCTCAGCGGCGAATCGGTCTGGCCGTGCCAGCGGCCGGCGACGTTCCCGTCCGTCTCGGCGTGGCGCACGAGCGTGATCTCTGCTGCCACGACAACTCCTCAGACGGCGACTCCCGGACCGGCCGTAGGCTACCGCGCTCCCCGCCGGTCACCTGCACCCATCCCAGGGCTCCAGGCCATGACAGCGGATCTAGACGAAGGCGGAGGCGAAGATGAGGCTGACGATCGTCATCACCTTGATGACGATGTTCATGGAGGGGCCCGACGTGTCCTTGAACGGATCGCCGATGGTGTCGCCGACCACGGCCGCCTTGTGCGGATCGGAACCCTTGCCGCCGTAGGCGCCGGCCTCGATGAACTTCTTGGCGTTGTCCCACGCCCCACCGGCGTTCGCCATGAAGATGGCGAGCAAGAAGCCGGTGACGAGGGCGCCGGCCAGCAGCCCACCGAGCGCCCGCACCGAGATGAACCCGACCACGAGCGGCAGCGCCACCGCCAGCGACCCGGGCACGATCATCTCGCGCAGCGCCGAGCGGGTCGAGATGTCGACACACTTGGCGTAGTCGGCCCGGGCTTCCGGTCGTCCTTCCCGCAGCCCCACGATCTCGCGGAACTGGCGCCGCACCTCCTCGATCATCTGGTTCGCGGCCCGACCCACCGCCTTGATGGTGAGCGCCGCGAACAGGAACGGGAACATGCCGCCGAGGAAGAGTCCGACGGTGACGGGGATGTCGAGGATGTCG